>CALGAJ010000330.1 GCA_937951975.1 uncultured Desulfotignum sp. | reverse complement strand
CCGAGTCTGTATCATCAGCTTTCACTCCCTGGAGGACCGCATTGTCAAACAGCATTTAAAAACCTATGAAACCGGGTGCACCTGCCCTAAAACCCTGCCCCGGTGCGTGTGCCACAAAAAACCGGTCATGAGATCGATCGTCAAAAAAACAGTGACGCCCGCACCCGAAGAAATTGCTGCCAATCCCATGGCCCGGAGCGCCCGGCTCAGAGTGGCGGAAAGGATATGAAATGAAAGACGCTGCTTTGAAATGGGTGGTGATTCTTTCTGTTCTGTTCGGAGAACTGCTGCTTCATACCTGGGTGAGAACCGGGGCCACCCAGGTGACCCTTGAAATATCCACGGCCCAGTCCCGGTTGTCAGACCTGTTATCCTATCAAAGGGAACTTACCCTGGAAAGGGACCGGCTGAAATCCGACACCCGGATCATCAACATTGCCCGCTCTCAGCTGGGCCTGACCGATGATGTGTTCAATCAGACCCTTTTTCTTGAAAAAGAGGAGGACTGATGTCGACTCCGTCTCAAAAAAATATCCTTAATCGGATCCGGTTCATCCAGGTGGTCCTGATTCTTACTTTAACAGGCCTGGGTATCAAATCCTTTGACATTCAAATCCTCAAAGCTGATGAATATGCCCGCCGGGCGGAAAAAGGATATTCCCGGCATCTGACCATCAAAGGAGAGCGGGGCCGGATTCTGGACCGGCACTGGAACAAACTGGGCGCCACCCTGGATGCCCTGACCGTGATTGCAGATCCGTTACGCATCGAAGCCCCGGTGAAAACCGCCCGGGCACTGGTGCCGCTGCTGGAGCTGGACGAAAAAGAACTGGTGCAGAAATTTTCCAGAAAAAGCCGATACGCCCTGATCGCGGAAAACATCTCTCCGGACCTGGCGCTGCAGGTGAGAGACCTGAACCTGCCGGGCATCTATTTCCAGAAAAGTTTTAAGCGGTTTTACCCCAACCGGGATCTGGCGGCCCAGGTCTTAGGGTTTACCGGAAAAGAGGATGTGGGGCTGGAAGGTCTGGAATTCAGATACAATGATGTTCTGGAAGGCCGGTCCGTCACCATCCGGGTCCGGCGGGACGGTACCGGCCGGATCCTGGATATTGACAGAAAAAAACAGGCGGAACTCCGGGGAAACGATATCGTGTTGACGCTGGACAAGAAAATTCAATTGTTCACGGAAACGGCCCTGGAAGAAACCGTCCGGAAACATCAGGCAAAATCCGGCATGGCTCTGGTCATGCGGCCGGTGACCGGAGAATTGCTGGCCATGGCCCAGTATCCCCGGTTCAACCCCAACAATTACGGTGACTTCGACCCGGCCCTGTTTCGAAACCGGACTGTCACCGATGCCTTTGAGCCGGGATCCACCATGAAAGTATTCACGGCGGCGGCCGCACTGGAAAACGGCATGACTCCGAACACCATCTTTTTTTGCGAAAACGGCAGATACCGCATCGGACGATACACGGTCAAAGATACCCATCCCCATGACTGGCTGACCATCAACCATATTGTCGCGTATTCCAGCAATATCGGTGCGGTTAAAATAGCTGAAAAAATGGGGAGACAAACGCTGCATGATTATTTGACCCGGTTCGGATTCGGGGAAAAAACTCAGGTGGACTGCCCGGGTGAAACCCCGGGGACACTGATGAAGCCCGAACAATGGACAAGGATCGACACCGGGGCCATCTCCTTTGGCCAGGGCATTTCCGTATCAGCCATCCAGCTGGTTTCAGGCATCAGCACCATTGCCAACAACGGCCAGGCCATGCAACCCATGCTGGTGAAAAAAATTGTTTCCAATACCGGCAAAGATCTCAAGGTGTTTCATCCCACCCCGGTGCGTCAGGCAGTCACGCCCCAGACGGCGGCCCGGGTCAAACACATGATGGCACTGGCTGTCCAGGAAAACGGGACCGGCACCAAAGCGGCGCTGGCAGGATACAGTGTCTGCGGGAAAACAGGTACGGCCCAGAAAGTGGTCCAGGGCCAGAAAGGGTATGCCAAAAATACATACACATCGGTGTTTGCCGGATTTGCCCCGTTTCAGAATCCCCAGCTGGCGGTGCTGGTGGTGGTGGATGAACCCCGGAACAAATATTACGGCGGGGATGTGGCAGCGCCGGCCTTTAAAAATATTCTGGCCCAGTCCTTCAATTACCTGAGTATTCCACCGGCTGCCGGCAGCATGGTGGCCGCAGTGACAGACCAGGGAGAGTCATTATGAAATTATCCGGATTGCTGCAAGACATCATCCCTTCATTGCCGCTGACGGATATAGCAATCACCGGCATCCAGACCCGGGCCCAGGATATCCTGCCGGGCCAGTTGTTTCTGGCCATCAAAGGGCATGCTGCCGACGGCCATGATTACATTAAAACCGCTTTGGACCGGGGAGCGGCTGCCGTGGTGGCCCAGGAAAACCCCCATCATCTGGACCGGGTCATTCAAGTGGACAATTCCCGCCGGGCCGCCGGAATCATTGCCGCCCGTTTCTTTGGAAATCCGTCCCAGGACCTGTTTCTGGTGGGTGTGACCGGCACCAACGGGAAAACCACCACCACATACCTTCTGGAACAGATGTTCATGGCGGCCGGGTTCCGCTGCGGTGTCATGGGCACCATCAATATCCGGTACAACGGCAGGCATGTGGACGCCTCCACCACCACACCGGATGCGTTGACGATCCAGAAAACGCTGGCTCAAATGAAACAGGCCGGCATCACCCATGTCATCATGGAAGTGTCTTCCCACGGCCTGGATCAGTTCCGGGTGGACGGGTGTCATTTTGATATGGGAATCTTCACCAATCTGACCCAGGATCATCTGGATTATCATCCGGACATGACCGCTTACTACCACTGCAAAAAACGGTTTTTCACTGATTTTCTCAAACCGGGTGTCCATACACACCGGTTGTCAGCCGTGATCAACATGGATGATCCCTGGGGGGGCCGTCTGGCCGGTGAACTGGATTTTCCGGTCATGCGCATCAGCGCTGAAAAAGCTGGGAACAACAGGGATCTGGAGGTCCGGGTCCAGGATATCATGGACTCCATCCAGGGCATCTTCGGCCGCATGCATCTGGGCAAAGACACCATGGCATTTTCCTCTCCCCTTACCGGCCGGTTCAACCTGGAAAATATCTTATGTGCCGCCGGGGCCGCCCATGGTGCAGGGGTGGCGCCCAGGTATATTCAACAGGGACTGGCGGCCTGCACCGGTGTTCCGGGCCGGCTGGAAAAGGTCTCCAATCCGTTGAACCGGTATCTGTTTGTGGATTACGCCCACACACCGGACGCTCTGGAATCGGTCCTCACCACCCTGAAACAGCAGGCCACCCGCCGTCTGATCACTGTTTTCGGCTGCGGCGGAGACCGGGACCGCACCAAACGGCCGTTGATGGGAAAAATTGCCTGCCGTTACAGTGACGTGGCCATTGTCACATCCGACAACCCCCGGACTGAAAATCCGGACCGGATCATTGAAGATATCCTGACGGGTATCCGGGAAACCGGAACAGCGGTAACCCCCTGCCCTGATCTGTCCTCTGCCGTTGATTTTTCAGCATATGCGGATTTCTCCGGAACGATCTGTCACCCAGACCGGAAATATGCCCTGAATGCGGCGGTGCGGATTTCCCGACCCGGAGACATCATTCTGGCAGCCGGCAAAGGCCATGAAACCTACCAGATCACCAATTCCGGCACCATTCATTTCGATGACCGGGAAGAGCTGGCCGCCGCCTGCACAGCCATGGCCGAACAATTCGTTCCCATAGCCTGGACCATGAACGATCTTGCAGCGGCCCTGGAAACCTCCCCGATAGCAGACACCCCGGATGATGCCGTTGTGTTCACAGGTGTCAGCACCGATTCCAGAACCATTGCTTCCCATGAGATATTCCTGGCTTTAGCCGGGGATACGTTTGACGGCCACCGGTTCATTCCGGATCTGATCACACGCGGTATCCGGGGATTTGTGGTGAAAACCGGCACCCGGATCATTCCAAAAGAAAAAAACACACCATCGGCTCCGGTACCAGAACCGGTGGTGTATGAAGTGCCGGATACCCTCGAGGCCTTAGGCAAGCTGGGGCATTTCCAGCGGACCCGATCCCGGGCAAACGTGCTGGCCATAACCGGTTCCAATGGAAAAACCTCCACCCGCCGCATGGTCCAGGCCATTTTTCAAACCACATTTGACACGCTGGCCACCCGGAAGAATTTCAACAATGAAATCGGGGTTCCCCAAACACTGCTGTCATTGTCTTCCGCCCATCAATGGGCCGTGGTGGAAATGGGCATGAACCAGCCCGGAGAAATGGGTCGCCTGTCCGGCATCGCCAATCCGGATATCTGCATTGTCACCAACACCACCGGAGCCCACCTGGAAGGGTTGAAAACCGCTGACAATGTGGCCCGGGAAAAAGCCCGGATTTTTGATCATGCCGCCCCCGGCAGCGTGGCCGTTATTTTCAACGATGACCCCAGAGCCCGGATTCTGAAAGATCATGCCCGGAACACCCCGGCCATTGAAAAGATCGTGACATTCGGCAGCAATGACACGGCAGATGTGTATGCCACTGACATCCGGTCCTTCGGCGGGATGACCCGTTTTCTGGGTCATATTCAGGGGGACACCGCACACTTTCATCTGCAGTCTCCGGCCCGGTTCATGGTGTTCAACGCCCTGGCCGCCCTGGCGGCAGCCGCCGCAGCCGGCATCCGCATACCGGACATGCAGGCCGGGCTGGCCGCCTTCACCCCGGTTCCGGGACGGATGAACATCCAGATACTTTCCGGCGGCATTCATCTGATCGATGATACATATAATGCCAACCCGGCGTCCATGACCCAGGCACTGACGACGCTGGCGGAACTGGCCAAAGATCCGACCACCTCGGAAACCGGCCGGACTGTGGCGATTTTGGGAGATATGCGGGAACTGGGCCCTGACAGCGAACACCTCCATCGGTTCGTGGGGCAGACCGCTGCAAAACTGGGAATTACCCGGTTGTATGTGCACGGCCCGTTAAGCAGGCATCTCCTGGCAGGGGCGCGGGCCGAAGGGATGTCAGAAGATGCCGTGTTTCACGGCACCAAACAGGAAATCCAAGACCGGGTTCAGGCATTTGTGCGTGCAGGTGACTGGATCCTGGTCAAAGGCTCCCGGGGCATGGCCATGGAAACCCTCATTGCCCGGCTGCGGACATGCCTGGATAACAGCGTTTTAAAACAGGGAAAGGATTGATTCATGTTTTACGAGTTCTTGTATCCCCTTCATGACCAGTTATCCTTTCTCAATATTTTCCGGTACATCACCTTCCGAACCATTTACGGGGGGTTGAGCGCCTTTTTGATCTGTTTTTTTCTGGGTCCCTGGGTGATCCGGAAGCTGACGGCCATGCAGATCGGCCAGGTGATCCAGACGGACGGCCCTAAAACCCATCTGGGCAAACAGGGGACTCCCACCATGGGAGGCATTCTGATCCTGTTTTCCGTGGTCACGGCCACTATTTTCTGGGGCAATCTGACCAATCATTACATCTTTATTTTACTGCTCACACTGCTGCTGTTCGGAGCCATCGGATTTGTGGATGATTTTCTCATGCAGATCAAAAAACGGAACATGGGATTCACGGCCAAAGGCAAATTCATCATTCAGATCGCCTGCGGGCTGGTGATCAGTCTGCTGATTTTTCTGAGCCCGGACTTTACCACCACCTTGACCGTACCGTTTTTCAAGGATTTTTCACCGGACCTGGGCATCTGGTATATTCCATTCGCCTGCCTTGTCATTGTCGGCGCCTCCAACGCCGTGAACCTGACCGACGGGCTGGATGGACTGGCCATCGGCCCGGTGATCGTGGCATCGGTCACATATATGTTTTTTGCCTATGTGGCCGGACATATCCAGATTGCCGAATACCTGCATGTGCGCCACATCACCTCTGCCGGAGAAATTTCAGTCATATGCGCCATCCTGGCAGGCGCGGGCATGGGATTTTTATGGTTCAACGCCCATCCGGCCCAGATTTTCATGGGGGATTCCGGTTCCCTGCCTTTGGGCGCGATTCTGGGGGCCATCGCCGTGGTGGTGAAACAGGAAATACTGCTGCTCATCGTGGGCGGGCTGTTTGTCATGGAGGCTCTGTCCGTGATCATTCAGGTGGGATATTTCAAACTGACCAAAGGAAAACGGATCTTCAGAATGGCGCCTTTGCACCACCATTTTGAACTCAAAGGCTGGCATGAATCCAAAGTGATCGTCCGGTTCTGGATCATTGCCATCACACTGGCCATTTTATCTTTGGGCACGCTGAAAATAAGGTGAACAAACTTATGCAATTACCCCGGACATCCTACATACTGATTTTCGGCCTGGGCCGGTCGGGTCTGTCCATGGCCCGGTTTCTGGCTGCCAGAGGATACACGGTCAAGGCCACGGACGCGGATGCCGCCAAACATGTCCATGCATCTGAACTGAACGCTCTGGGCATAGACACCCGGATCGGATATCACGATTCAGACACCTTTATCCGGGCCGGGGCTATTGTGGTGAGCCCGGGCATCCCCCTGGACACCCCGCATCTGATGCAGGCAAAAGCCGCCGGCGTGCCGCTGTTCGGGGATCTGGACATTTTTTCACAGTACAACACAACCCCGGTGGTGGCCATCACCGGCACCAACGGCAAAACCACGGTCACCACCCTGGTGCGGGACATGCTGGAAGCTTCAGGCATATCCACGTTCACCGGCGGCAATATCGGCACACCCCTGGTGGAATATCTCATGTCTCACACACCGGCCCGGGTGGTGGTGGCGGAGATTTCCAGTTTCCAGCTGGATCTGGCCCGCAGATTTGCACCGGAAACCGCCGTGCTGCTCAATGTTTCGCCGGATCATCTGGATCGGTATCAGGACATGGCTGATTACTGCCGGTCCAAATGGTCGATTTTCAAAAATCAGACCCCTGGCCATGCCGCCATTATCAATGCGGATATGGATGATTCCTGTCAGGTCCAACCGCCTCCGGCCTCCCGGATATATGAATTTTCATCCACCCCGGGCACCCGGATTCACCGGGGAGCCAAAGTGGAAAATCAGATCATTCATCTGATTCTGCCGGAAACCCCATCGGCTCATCCCATGCAGATCGATTGTGAAAACCGGGTTCGTGTTCCCGGCATACACAACCTGGAGAATATTGCGGCCGCAAGCCTGGCAACCCTGTGCGCCGGTGGGACTCTTTCCGGAATCATGACCGCGGTCAAAGCATTCAACGGACTGCCCCACCGCTTGACCTTTGTCACTGAGACGGGGGGTATCGCGTTTTACAATGATTCCAAAGCCACCAATACGGATGCGGTGGTCCGCGCCCTGGGCTGTTTCACAAAACCGGTGGTTCTGATCCTCGGAGGCCGGGAAAAAGACACGGATTTTTCTTTGCTTAAACCGGCATTGTCACAGGTCCGGCACATCATTGCCATGGGTGAATCCGCCCGGCATATCCATGAGGTGCTTTCTTCTGTTTCACAGGTGGAAGTGGTGTCTGACATGAAAGCGGCGGTAACCGCGGCCCGTGCAGCAGCCATGCCCGGTGACGCGGTGCTGCTGTCTCCGGCCTGTGCCAGTTTTGATCTGTTTAAAAATTATGCGGACCGGGGAGAGGCATTCACCCGTCATGTTCAGGAACTGGAGGCAGAAAATCATGGATAATGTCCGGCCCGTGCATCCGATTTTCAAGGAAAGACTGCTGCTTTTCCCGGCATTGATGCTGTGCGGCATCGGCATTGTCATGGTCTATTCCGCATCCTCGGCCATTTCCATGCAGGCCCACAATACGCTTTTTTACTATCTCCAGCGCCAGATCATATTTTTTGGCATCAGCCTGGGGGTGTTGTTTGCGGCGGCATCTTTTCCCCACCGGTTCTACAATCACCTGGCCTATGTGATTCTGATCACCGCTTTGATCTGCCTGACCGCGGTTCTCATTCCCGGGCTGGGTGTTGAAGCCAATGGGGCCCACCGATGGCTGGATATGGGCATCGTTCGATTCCAGCCCGCGGAATTTGCCAAACTGGCGTTGATCCTGTATCTGGGGTACAGCCTGGCTAAAAAACAGCCCATGATCACGGATTTTTCCATTGGATTCATGCCTCATATCATGGTCTTTGCCGTGTTTGCCACATTGATCATTTTTCAGCCGGATTTCGGCACCATCGTGGTTTTGGGCATGATCTGCTGGGGCATGATGTTTGTGGCCGGGGTCCGAATATGGCATCTGTTGTGCCCGCTGCCTTTTATCATTCCAGTGGTTTACTTTCTGGTTTTCAAGGTGGAATACCGGCTCACCCGGGTGCTGACCTTTCTGAATCCCTGGGAAGATCCCTACAACGCCGGATACCAGATCACCCATTCTTTGAAAGCCTTTGGATCCGGCGGGCTGTTCGGCCAGGGCATCGGCATGGGCATGCAGAAAATGCATTACCTGCCCGAACCCCATACGGATTTTATTTTTTCCATCATCGGCGAGGAACTGGGCCTGATCGGGGTGCTGGCCATCCTGACCCTGTACGGCATCATTCTGGTTAGGGGCTGTTTCATTGCCAGAAATGCCGATACGACGTTCGGCGCCATTACCGCCACCGGGCTGACCCTGTATCTGGCCATTCAAATCATTATCAATATCGGCGTCTCATTGAGCGTATTCCCCACCAAGGGTCTGACCCTGCCTTTTATCAGTTACGGCGGCACCTCTTTGATCATCAATATGGCGGTGATGGGCATTTTAATGAACATCGGGGCCACCCGTTCCACATCACCTGAAAAGGGAGGCCGGCTATGACAGACCGTTTCCATGTAATTATTGCCGGCGGAAAAACAGGGGGCCATCTGTTTCCCGGTATTGCTGTGGCCCAGGCCCTTCAGCGCCGGTATCCAGCGGTTCGGATCCTGTTTGTGGGCACCCGTGCCCCGTTTGAGACAACCACGTTGCGCGCGTATGGGTTTGATCACACCCCGATCTTTTCCCGGCCCCTCAAAGGACGGTCCCTGTTTCAGAAGCTCAAGGGATTCAGCGCGGTTCTGGTGTCGCTGATCCAGTCGCTGTGGATTATCCGGCGGTTCAAACCGGATTTTGTTCTGGGTGTGGGGGGCTATGCCTCTTTTGCCGTGGTGCTGGGCGCCTGGATCTTTAGGATACCCACCGCCATTCAGGAACAAAATGCGTTTCCCGGCATGACCAATCGCGTGCTGTCCCGATTCAGCGCTGTAATTTTCACCGCCTTTGAACACACCCGGGGATTTGATCAGAACCCTAAAACCCGGGTGACCGGAAACCCGGTCCGGGAACAGGGTCCCATTGATCAAACCCGGGCATCCTGGGTTTCGGACATCGACTCAAAAGACTTTGTTCTTCTGGTCACCGGAGGCAGCCAGGGCGCCGCCAGTATCAACCGGGCCGTGATGGACATGGCTCCGCGCATGGCTGAAATCAAAAATTTTTTCATCATCTGTCAAACCGGGGAAGGACATGACGCAGAAGTCATGGAAAAATTGCAGTCTGCCGGAATCCGGGCCAGGGTCCAGGCCTTTTTTCCCGATATGCCGTCTCTTCTGGAACGAGCGGATCTGGTGATCTGCCGGGCCGGGGCCGGCACCCTGTCCGAACTGGCCGTCAAAGGGGTTCCCGCCATTCTGATCCCCTACCCGTATGCAGCGGATGATCATCAGACCCACAACGCCGGATCCATGGCTGACCACGGTGCCGCTCTGGTTATGGCAGACAGGCAATTGTCCGCAGACGCACTTTACCGGACGATCACGGATCTGACATCTGATTCAAACCGGCTGAACCGGATGGCCGATGCCATGGCACAGCTGGCAAAACCGGATGCGGCCGATCAGATTGCCGCCCATATTTTACAAAGCAAAGGAGTCACATCCCGTGTATCAGACTGATTACCATATCCATTTTGTGGGCATCGGCGGCATCGGCATGAGCGGAATTGCCGAACTGCTCATTAATTTGGGATATACCGTATCCGGGTCCGACCTGAAACTGTCTGCCATCACCCGGCGGTTGATGGACAAAGGTGCGACCATTTTCAAGGGACACAGCAAAGATCAGGTGGGCCATGCAGATGTGATTGTCACGTCTTCTGCCATATCTTTGGAAAACCCGGAAGTGGTCCGGGCAAAGGAACTGGGCATCCCTATCATTCCCAGAGCGGAGATGCTGGCCGAACTGATGCGCATCAAATACTCCATCGCCGTATCCGGGGCCCACGGCAAGACCTCTACTACGGCCATGATCGCCCAGATCCTCAACACTGCGGGTCTGGATCCCACCGTGATCATCGGCGGCCTGCTCATGGGTCTGGACACCAACGCCCTTCACGGACAGGGAGATTTTATTGTGGCTGAAGCCGATGAGAGTGACGGCTCGTTTCTTAAATATGCGCCGGCCATTGCTGCGGTGACCAACATCGATCTGGAGCATCTGGATTTTTATAAAGACATTGAAGATATTAAAAACCAGTTCGTTCAATTCATCAATTCCGTGCCGTTTTACGGCATGGCCATACTGTGTCTGGACAATGAACATGTCCAGAACATTCTGCCCCGGATCACGGTGCGCCACACCACTTTCGGCATGGCCGCCCAGGCCGATCTGCGGGCCAGGGAGATCAGTTTCAAAGACGGCAAAAGCCGGTTTACGGTCACATGGCAGCACCAGGATCTGGGCACGATTGTTCTCAACCTGGCCGGACAGCACAATATTTCAAACGCGTTGGCCGGAATTGCCACCGGTCTGGAATTGAAGATCCCTTTTAATACCATTAAACAGGCCTTAGAACAGATCAAGGGCGTCAAACGCCGCCTGGAGATCAAAGGAGAAAAAAATCAGATTCTGGTCATGGATGATTACGGGCACCATCCCACTGAAATTCTGGCCACATTGAATGCGGTGCGGGAAAGTTTTCCGGGCCGGCGCCTGATGGTCATTTTTCAGCCCCACCGCTATACAAGGACCCAGGCACTGTTCAATGAATTTTCCCGGGCCTTTTATCAGTCGGATGTATTGATTCTGGTTCCCATTTATGCGGCCAGTGAAATCCCCATCCCCCAGGTGGATTCCCGGCAGTTGTGCCGGGGTATCCAGGCACATGGTCATAAGGATGTATCCTTTGCCCCGGATTTTACCCAGGCATTGTCCATGATTACCCACAAACTCAAACCAAATGATCTGGTACTCACCCTGGGCGCAGGCGATATCCACACCTTAGGTGAACAATTGCTGGAGATTTTATGAATCCCATGACACCCCATTCAGGCATAACCCCGCTGCAGCAGAAATTTCATCTGAAAACCGATGTTTTGATGGCTGCCCATACCCGCCTGAAGGTCGGGGGGCCGGCGGATCTTCTGGCACAGCCCGGCACCCGGCAGGAGCTGATAAACCTGCTGGCTGCCGCACGTGACGCATCTGTTCCGGTAACCATCCTCGGCGGCGGATGCAACCTGCTGGTTTCGGATCAGGGAATCCGGGGACTGGTGGTGGTGACCACGCACCTTAAATCCGGGATCCAGATTTCAAAGCAATCCGGCACACACGTTCATCTTTCCATGGAAGCCGGCCAGCAACTGTCCACAGTCTGCAAATATGCCGTGAACCAGGGCCTGACCGGTCTGGAATTCTGTGCGGGAATCCCCGGAACCGTCGGAGGCGCCGTAATGATGAACGCCGGCACGGCCGACCAGGGCATCGGCAGCCGGATTCACAGCCTGGAAGTCCTGGATTTGAACACCTTGGGCATACACACCCTGAAAAAAGACGCTTTGACCTTTTCCTATCGGCGGCTGCATCTTGACAATCATATGATTTTAGGCATCACGCTGGCACTGTCGCCGGGAGACCCGGCCGGGATCAAACAAAGGTATGAAGAAATTCTTTTGCGCAAGCAGCGCACCCAGCCCATGGATCTGCCCAGTGCCGGGTGTTTTTTCAAAAATCCGGATCCGGACCGGCCGGCCGGAAAATTGATCGAAGAAGCGGGGCTCAAGGGAAAAACCATCCACGATGCCCAGGTATCTTTGGTCCATGCCAACTACATTGTCAATCTCGGTCATGCCACCTGCCGGGATATTCTGGCGTTGAAAGAGCACATTCAACAAGAGGTGCTGGACCGATACAACATCGTTCTTGAAACCGAAGTCATCACAACAGGAGATGGAATGAAAAATGAATGAAAAACATTTGCCCAACCGGTACAAAGAGCCGGCAGACACCCCCGAACCTGAAGAAACCGCCGGAAAATCATCATTTTTTTCCAGTTTGCTGAAACCGGTGCTGCTCATCTGCATTTTCAGCGTATCTGCCGTGTTTGTCCATGACCTTGTCGTACAAAGCCCTTTTTTCACCATTCGCCAAATCAAGATCCAGGGCGAACACCGGGTGAAAAAAGAAGAAATTCTGGGTCTGGCCGACCTGTTGGGGCCTGCCAATATTTTCCAGGTCAATCTGCCCGTCATGGAAAAACGCATCGCGTCCCATCCCTGGATTGCAGCGGCCACGGTTCACCGGTCTTTGTTCTCCACACTGACGATTTCCATTGAAGAGCAGCACCCGCTGGCCATTGTCCGGATTGAAAATTTTCCGGACATGATCATTAACCGGCAGGGGGTGCCGTTCAAAGCGTATGAACCCGATCGGGATCAGGATGAGACCCTTCCGGTGATCACGGGACTGGATCTGACCAGCAGTGATAATTTCTTCCACTTTGAAGGGCCGTTGTTCAATGCGGTGCTGGATCTTCTCCAGGGACAATACCAGAACAATATCCGTTCCATTCACGGCGATGAACTGGTGGGCGTCACCATCCATGCAACCGGGCTGTTCAAATCGTCCCTTGTGCCGGAAACCGCGGTTCTACCCATCTGTCTGGGATTTGATGACTATGACCGGAAACTGCAAAAAGCCCGGCAGATCAGTCAGTATATTCATGCCAACATTCCCGGGAAAACCTTGTGTGCCATGGATCTGTTCGACACAGATACGGTTTTTGTACAAACCGCACCCGGGGAAACCTTACCGGCCATTATAAAAAAGGAGGTCTGATTTTGCAGGTGAGTGAAAAAATAATCGTGGGCCTGGATATCGGAACCACCAAGATCTGTGCCGTGGTGGGAGAAATCCTGGAAGATGAAATCAATATCATCGGTGTGGGATCCCACCCGTCCACAGGTCTGAGAAAAGGCTCGGTGGTCAACATCGAGTCCACGGTGGATGCCATCAAAAAAGCGGTCCAGGAGGCGGAACTCATGGCCGGGTGCGACATTTCCTCGGTTTATGTGGGCATTGCCGGCAATCATGTCAAGGCATTCAACAGCCATGGCATCATCGCCATCAAAGGCCGGGAAATCACTCAGAATGACGTGGAACGGGTGATTGAGGCTGCCAAAGCCGTGGCCATCCCGGCGGACCGGGAAATACTCCATGTCGTTCCCCAGGAATTTGTCGTGGATGACATGACTTCCATCCAAAATCCCGTGGGCATGACCGCCATCCGCCTGGAAGCCAAAATACATATTGTCACCGGTGCGGTATCTTCCGCCAGAAATCTGGTGAAATGCTGCAACAAGGCCGGGCTTGAAGTCTGTGATATTGTGCTGTCCTCCCTGGCATCGGGGCAGGCGGTCCTCAGCGCCGAAGAAAAAGAACTCGGGTGTGCGGTGGCGGATATCGGCGGCGGCATCACGGACCTGGCGCTTTTCAAAGACAACAATCTCAAATTTATTTCTGAATTGACCGTGGGCGGGCACAATCTCACCAACGATATCTCCATCGGGCTGAGAACCCCTTTGCCGGAAGCGGAAAAAATCAAAATCGACCACGGCACCTGTGTGCCGGAACATATCCGGAACGGGGCCACCATTGAAGTACCGGCCGTGGGCGGCCGGTCACCCAAACAGCTGTCCAAAGGAATTCTGGCTGAAATCCTGGAACCCCGGGTGGAAGAAATATTTTCTCTGCTCAAAAAAGAGCTGTTTTCCAACGGGCTGGAAAATGCGTTTCCCGCCGGGTTTGTTCTCACCGGAGGGAGTGTGGTGATGGATGGTATCACGCAGATTGCGGAATCGGTCTTCCATGTTCCCATCAGAATCGGAGAACCGGACCGGATCGGCGGGTTGAAAAATATCGTCAGAAACCCGGCCTATGCCACCGGCGGGGGGCTGGTTATTTTCGGGGCTTCCGCCACCTGCGACCTGCCCGCGGCAGAACCTGTCCAATCAGGCTTTAAGCCTGTGGTCACACGAATGAAACAATGGTTTAAAGATATTATATAAACAAAACATCTGGGAGGTGGACATGAATTTTTCTTTTGTGGAAAACAATGCGTCAGCAAAAATCAAGGTTATCGGAGTCGGCGGAGCCGGGGGAAACGCGGTCAACAACATGATCAATGCCAATCTGCAGGGCGTTAAATTTATTGTGGCAAACACGGATGCCCAGGCCCTTGAAACATCCCATGCCGAAATCAAGATCCAGCTGGGAAAATCTTTGACCGAAGGACTGGGTGCCGGAGCGGACCCCAACATCGGCCGGGAAGCGGCCCTGGAAAGCATGGATGAAATCCGGGAATCCCTGGAAGGCAGTCACATGGTTTTTATCACCGCCGGGTTCGGCGGCGGCACAGGGACCGGTGCAGCCCCGGTGATTGCGGAAATCTGCAAGGATCTGGGCATCCTCACTGTTGCCGTGGCTTCCAAACCGTTTTCCTTTGAAGGCAAAAAACGGGAACGCCAGGCCCTGGATGGACTGGAAAAGCTCCATGACATCACCGACACCGTCATCACGATTCCCAATGACCGGCTTCGGGGCATTGCACCCAAGGGCGCCAGAATGGTGGATATGTTCATCAAAGCAGATGAGATCCTTCACCACTCCGTCAAAGGGATCACCGATCTGATTATGATGCCCGGCCACGTGAACCTGGATTTTGCCGACGTCAAAACCACCATGCAGAAAGCCGGAAAAGCCCTCATGGGCATCGGCATCGCCTCGGGTGAAAACCGGGCCACGGAAGCCGCGGAAAAAGCCATTTCCCACCCGCTGCTGGAAGACATCTCCATTTCCGGGGCCAAAGGCGTGCTCATGAACATTACGTCATCATCCGACCTGACCCTGGATGAAATGACCGAAGCGTCCGACCGGATCTACCAGGAAGTGGGAGATGATGCCGAGATCATCTGGGGACAGACGTTTGACGAAACCCTGGGGGATGAAATCCGGATCACGGTCATTGCCACCGGTATCGGAGAAAAAGAACAGGAACTGGCTGAAAACATGCGCCGGTTCGAACCCCAGGCCGCCACAGCCATGTCATCAGGTTATGACAGCCCGTCCTCCCGGGGCCAGGCAGCGGCCCAGTCCCGCACCCATACTTTCGAGAATCCGGGAGAGCCCATTGCCAGAGGCCGGGTCCGGACGCCCACGGAAGAGGAACTGGCCAGCTGGAACGACAACCCGGTCCGGGTCACCCACAAACGGGTCGTGGGCGGGGAAGACATTGCCCTGCCATACACGGACAATGCATTTGACAATGACAATCTGGAGGTCCCGACTTTTTTGAGAAGAAAAGCCGACTGATGGGGTGACACCGTCATCCAGACCGTCTGACCGGTTCCCGGCGGAAAAAGGAGCGATCATCAAGCACGGGAAGGGATTGACCCGGGTGGCCCTGGTCTATCCCAACACCTACCGGACCGGCATGTCCAACCTGGGATTTCAGCAGGTGTACCAGCGGATCAATCAGGAATCCGGTGTTGCCTGTGAACGGGTTTTTCTGCCGGACCCCGGGAAAAGAGCGGATGCGGTGGTCAGCTGTGAAACCCGGCTGCCATTGCAACAATTTGATATCATTTTGTTTTCCATCTCTTTTGAAAACGATTATATCCATCTGGTCGACATACTCAGACACGCAGGCATCCCGCCACGGTCATCAGAACGTAACCACCTCCATCCCCTGGTGGCCGCAGGCGGGGTGGCCTGTTTTCTCAATCCGGAACCCATTGCCGTTTTTATGGATTTTTTTCTGCTCGGGGAAGCCGAATGCCTGGTCAACGGATTCTTCCGCCTGTTTCATCAAAATCCCGGTCGGGCCGGTCTGTTAAGTTCTCTGGAAACCGATCTGCCCGGCGCCTATGTACCAAGCCGTCATCCCCCGTTTTCAGAAAAAATACCGGTCCGGTTTCTGAAACACCTGGATCATATCCAGACCCACACCTGTGTACTCACAGCGCAAACCGCGTTTAAAGATAAATTTCTGGTGGAGATACTCAAAGGCTGTCCCCATGGGTGCCGTTTCTGCACCGCCGGGTTCATTTACCGCCCTCCCCGGATCTATCCCAAAGAAAATGTGTTGAACGCCATGGACAAGGCGTCGGAAAACACCCGGAAAATCGGCCTGGTAAGTTCCGCCATTCTGGATCATCCGGACATTGCCGAAATCTGTCAATACGGCACGGACCACGGATTTTCTCTGTCGTTTTCTTCGCTGCGGGCCGATAAACTCGATGGTCCCATGATCGATCTGCTGCACCGGTCCCGGGTCAAGACCGCCACCATTGCGCCGGAAGCCGGATCTGAACGCATGCGCCGCGTCATCAACAAAAAAATGACCGAACCCGATATTTTCCATGCTGTGGAAAAACTGGTGGCCAAAGACATTTTAAGCCTTCGGCTGTATTTCATGATCGGCCTGCCTTTTGAAACCGATGCCGATGTCCGGGCCATTGTCACACTGACCCGGGAAATCAAGGAGCGGTTCTTAACGGTTTCCAGAAAGCAGAAACGCATGGGCACCATCACCCTGAGCATCAATGCCTTTATTCCCAAGCCGGCCACGCCGTTTCAATGGGCTGCTTTGACCGATGACGCCACCCTTAAACGCCGCATCCGCATTATCAGCCAGGGGCTGAAAAAAACACCCAATGTCACCGTGAATCTGCCTTCTGTGAAAACCGCAAAAATCAGCGCGTTTCTGTCTTTAGGGGACCGGAAAATTGCGGATGTGATAGAAACGGCCTGTGATCACGGCTGGGCCTATGCGCTCAGGCACCATGCGGATGACTGCCGTAGGATCATTTATACCCCGAAACCGGTGCCGGCGGTTCCCAAAACTGCAAATACCGACGTTTGCCCTGGGCTGCCGTCTTTGCCGTGGGATTTTCTGGATTCAGGCATTTCCAAAAAATTTCTTGCCGCAGAATGGCACCGGGCTGAAAAGGAACAACAATCTCCGGCCTGCCCCATGATTGATTGCCGCCGGTGCCGCATCTGTATCAATGAGACTTAGATCAAATAAAATCATTGACCCAACCCCAAAAATATGATTTAGCTGAATAAACTTGAACGGAGAATTTTCAATGAACGTGAGCACCCCAGACAGCATGTATGCATATTACTATGTGTATTATTATACATATCTGCCTGGGCTGCCATAAACCGTTTCCACAACAAACAAAAAGCCGCAGGCACTCACACCGCCTGCGGCTTTTTGCATTTCAAGGGCTTTGGGCGGTTAAGCTAATGACCTGCAAAGGAGACCGCCATGGAAAAAACCTTTGACATTCACATCAAACAGTTCATCCCCCTCATATCACCCACGGATATGAAACAGGCCCTGCCTTTGACCGATGCAGCCGCTCACACGGTGGTTTCAGGCAGAAAGGAAGTGGTGGATATTTTGACGGGAAAAGACGACCGCCTGCTGATCATTGCCGGGCCCTGTTCCATTCATGACCCGGAAGCCGCCCGGGAGTATGCACACAAACTCATGGCCCTGCGCCGAACGGTTGCAGACAAAATCAACCTGATCATGCGGGTCTATTTTGAAAAACCCCGCACCACCGTGGGATGGAAAGGGTTGATCAACGATCCGTTTCTGGATGCCACATACAATGTCAATGCCGGTCTGGAAACCGCCAGAAAACTGCTCATAGACATCAATGATTCCGGCATGCCCACGGCCACGGAAATCCTGGACCCCATCACGCCTCAGTATATTGCCGGGCTGCTTGCCTGGGTGGCTGTCGGAGCAAGGACCACGGAATCCCAGACCCACCGGGAAATGGCATCCGGTCTGTCCATGCCCGTGGGATTCAAGAACAGCACGGACGGCCGGATCACCGCTGCCGTCAATGCCATCCAGGCGGCCGGGTCTTCCCAGCATTTTCTGGGCATCGATCCGGATGGCCGGTCCGCTGTGGTTTCCACCACGGGAAACCCGTTCTGCCACCTGGTTCTGCGGGGCGGCATCACCCCGAATTATGACCCGGTTTCCGTGGGAAGGGCCCGGACCACCCTCAGGCAGCAGCACCTGCCGGACCGTCTCATCATTGACTGTTCCCATGACAATTCCGGTCAGAAGCACACGGGCCAGGCCTTTGTGTTCAAAAGTGCCCTGGATCAGCGCCTTGAAGGGAATTCCGGCATCATGGGCCTGATGCTGGAAAGCAACCTGTATGAAGGACGGCAGACCTGCCCCGGGGACGGGTGTGCCCTGAAATACGGGGTATCCATCACCGACGAATGTATTTCATGGGAGACCACGGAGCAATTGATCCGCTGCGCCTACAGCAAATTATAATTTGCCGATTCCAGTGATCAGGCATCAGCAGTTGCCGCCTTTAACTGTCCGGTGATACACTGCACCAGCATCAGGGAAATGACGCTTAATCCCGCACCGGCGATAAACGGAATCCGGTAGTCGATCAGCCAGAGCAGGCCCCCGACTGCCGGCAGCACAACGGCGGCGACATGATTGATGGTGAACCCCATGGCCATGCTGGGAGCGATATCCCTGGGATCGGCAATTTTCTGAAAAAAGGTGTTGATGGCAATGGCAAAATTGAAAAACACATGGTCCAGAACATACAGCACCCCGGCCACCACCGGAGAGCTCACCAGGGCATAGGAGACAAAAATGAAAACCAGGGCCAGGTATTCCAGGCTCAACATTCTGCGTTCTCCGAACCAGACAATGCATTTGCCGATAAACGGGCTCAGAAAATAGTTGATGCTGTTGTTGACAAGGAAAAGAACGGCAACCCCCTGGACGGAGTATTCAAATTTTTTTACCAGCAGAAACACGGCAAACGCCATAAAGATCTGCCGTCGGGCCCCGGCCATGAAGGTCAGGGCATAATACAGCCAGTAGCGTTTTTTGAAAATCAATTTTTTGTGCTGGGGGATCATATCCATGGATGCGGGATTCTTTGTGAACGCCCACACGCCGACCCCGGCCACCAAAGCGCCAAACAGCACATACAACTGGGAAAAGGAGAAAAACATTACCAGAACAAACACCAGCCCGCCGGTAACCATACTGCTTAAAGCGGCATAGCTTCGGAGCTTTCCAAACACCGCCGGTGCCACGGATTTGTCAAAATACTGCAACCCCAATGACTGGTAGGTGGTTTCATAATAATGGAATCCGAAACTCATCACCAGTGTGGTTAAAATCAGCCCCATGAAACTGGGAAGCATGCCGGTGGCGGCCAGACCGATGCCTAAAAGCAGAACCGACAGGGCGGACAACCGGTGTTCCTTGAGAATCAGCAGCACATAGACCACCAGCAAAGACAGAAATCCGGGAATTTCCCGGACCGATTGAATCACTCCCACATGATGGCCTTCCAGATGAACCACGTTGACTGCAAAATTGTCAAACAGGGTCTGCCACACGTGCAGGCCTCCGGAAACCGTGATGGTAAGCACCATCAGATAGATATACATGGGGTTGTGAATCAATGCCTGTTTCATATCCGGTGTTCTGTCCCTTTGCTGCTGCTGAGTTTTGTTTGTTAAAAAAAGTCACTATGTCAACATAACGGGGCGGTCTGTCAAGAAAAAACATTCAGGATTTACAAAATCAGCGGTGTTGGGTAATATTTGCGGATTGTGATCAATTTAGAATTCTGTGCGGAATATGGAGTGCGTGACCCATGGGTGACATCATTGTTTTGCTGGGTATTGTTCTTTGTGCATTTGTCCTGTTTATCGGCGGCTGGCTCCGGGTGGATCTGGTGGGACTGATGGTGCTGTCGGCGCTGGCACTGACCGGACTGGTCACGCCCCAGGAGGCAATGGCCGGTTTCAGCAGCCCGGCGGTGGTCACGGTCTGGGCATTGTTTATCCTGACGGCCGGATTGACCCGCACCGGTATCGCCCACCAGCTGGGCCGGCCGCTCCAGGGCCTGGCCCGGGGCAGTGAAATCACACTCATGGCCGCACTGATGCTTTTTGCCAGCCTGCTGTCCGCTCTCATAAATACCACCACGGTTGCCGCTATTCTGCTTCCCTCGGCCATGGAACTGTCCCGGCGCAGTGGATATCCGCCCTCCCGCCTGTTGATGCCCTTTTCATTGGGGTGCCTGCTGGGAGGTCCTTTCACCAGTATCTCCACCCCGCCCAATATCCTGGCAACCGATGCCCTGCGCAGCGCCGGACTGGAACCTTTTTCCATTTTTGATTTTACGCCCATCACAGGGGCCATTGTGGCAGCGGGCATTGTTTTTATGGTCCTGATCGGCCGGTATCTCTTGCCCACCCGGTCCGGAGATGAAAAAAACGGTTATCATAAAGCCATCGGTTCATCCTATCAGCTGGATACCCATATTTTCACCACCCGTATTCCTGAAAACTCCCCGCTTCAGGGCCGCACTCTCACGGAAAGCCGTCTGGGATCCGCCCTTTACCTGACGGTGCTGGCCATCCAGCGGAAAGGGGTCATGATGCTGGCCCCGGGTCCCAATCAGGTTCTGGAGCCTGGAGATACGTTAATAGTTCACGGCAGTCCCGAGCATTTACCGCGTATTCATGCCCGCCGGCATTTAAAGATCGAATCACATGAACAGGTCCGTGATCTGGTGTCACAACACCTGTTCATGGCAAATGCCACGGTTCATGCCGCATCACCGCTGTCGGGCATTACGCTGGCGGACAGTGGATTGCGCCGGGAGCACCGGGTTCATGTGACAGCTTTGCATACTGCGGATCAGACACCGGTCAAGGACCTGCGCCTTCATCAGCTCGCGCCCGGAGACCAGTTGTTTTTACTGGGAGAAAAATCAGCACTGGAAGCATTGGCACACAAAAACGTGATCGCGCAGTTACAGTTCATAACACCGGATCACCCCCGGTTACCGGGGGAACAGCAGTTGAAACTGCTGCCGGTCCGGGAGCCCGACGGATCGGTTCTGGCAGGACATGATCTCATCGAAAGCCGCCTGGGAAATGCATTCGGCCTGACTGTGGCCGGCATTGTCCGGGAGTCGGCCCTGATCTGGATGCCCGCCCCCCAGGAAATCATTCAACCTGAAGACCTTCTCCTGCTCCAAGGGTCTTTTCATGACCTGGCCATTTTACAGGGATTGCAGGACCTTGACATCACCGAACAGTCCGCACGGTTGTCTGAAGAGCTGGAATCTCAGCAGATCGGCGCCACGGAAGTGCTGCTCTCTCCCCGCACCACCATCGCCGGAAGAACCCTGGCAAGCCTGATGTTCCGGGAGCGTTACGGCATCAGTGTTTTGGCGGTCTGGCGGAAGGGCCGGGCCTTCCGCACCGGACTGCAGGACCTGCCGCTTCAGTTCGGGGATGCCCTGCTGGTGTATGGCCAGCGACGGAATCTGGAAGCCCTGGCCCAGGACCCTGATTTTCTGGTACTGGACGAAACTGCGGCCCAGGCACCCCGCCTGGAAAAAGCCGGAATTGCCGTTATCATCATGGTGGCGGTGATCCTGGGCGCCATGCTGGGGCTGGTACCCATTTCCATTGCCGCTCTGGCCGGTGCCACCTGTATGGTTTTAACAAAGTGTCTGAGCATGGAGGAGGCGTACCGGTCCATTGAATGGAAAGTGGTGTTTCTGATTGCAGCGATGCTCCCTTTAGGTGCGGCCATTGAAAACACCGGGGCCGCTCACATGGGGGCATCGGCTCTGATAGCAACGGTCGGGGATATGAGTCCCAGATGGGTGGTGGGTACGCTGTTTTTCATTACCGTGCTGGGGACCCAGATCATTCCCACCGCCGCGCTGGTGGTCCTGATGACCCCGGTGGCCCTGAGCGCATCCGCCGCACTGGGAATGTCTGCGCACCTGCTGATGATGACCGTTGCCATTGCCGCATCATCCAGTTTTGCCAGCCCGTTGTCCCATCCGGCACACCTGCTGGTCATGGGACCGGGGGGATACCGGTTCATGGATTATGTCAAGGTGGGCGTTCCCATCACCTTTCTCGCCCTGGTGGTCTCTGTGATTCTTCTGCCTGTCCTGTGGCCGCCTTTTTAGTCTGAATGACCGGCAATCAGCTGTTTCCAGGCATCTGGCATATCCACCGGACCCCTCTGTGCCAATGATACGGCCGCACCCATGAAGTCCCCGGGGGGGTCCACGGCAAATCTGATTTTCTGACCGGAATATGGATGAATAAATTCGATCTGCCAGGCATGGAGCATCTGCCGGGGGTATGCCTGACGACCGGTCCGATTCCTGCGGAATTGATAGACGCGGTCTCCGAGAAGCGGGTGATCCATATCATAAAAATGAACCCGGATCTGATGGGTTCGACCGGTATGAAGCTCAACCGATACCAGGCAGGCATCGTCGAACCGGTGCAGCACCTGCCATCCGGTCCGGGCATGTCTGCCGGCATCAAAATTCACACACATCCGCTTGCGATGGGTTGGATGGCGACCGACAGGGCGGTCCACTTCACCGGTCACGACCAGATCATGCCCGGCCACCAGGGCCAGATAGGTTTTCTTCACCCGATGATATTTGAATTCTTTTTGCAGAAACTCCAGGCTGTGACGGGTCCGGGCCACAAGAATCAAGCCGCTGGTGTCCTTATCCAGCCGGTGAACGATCCCGGGGCGTGCCGGATCTGTTCCCACCTGAGCCAGGTCCGGAAAATGATGAATCAGCCGGTTCACCAGGGTGTTGTCATTATGTCCCGCGCCGGGATGGACCACCAGGCCGGCCGGCTTGTTCACCAGGATCAAGTGCGCATCCGCGTGGACCACATTCAGGGACCGGGAATCCGGCTCCAGGATCCTGGCATCCGTTTCCGGCGGAATCTCACCGACGACGCGATCCCCATTTTTCACCCGATATCCCGGTCGTTTCCGCCGGTCTGACACGCGGATATCTCCATGGGTAATGGCGGCGGCCGCCCGGGACCGCGAACACGTCGGCACTGTTTGGGACACTATGGTATCCAGGCGTTGTCCTTCAGAAGACAAAGAAATGATAAAATCAATTTTCATGGGCGGGTATAAAAGAAAACCGACGGGTGGGGATCCATCCGCCGGTCCAAGGGTCACAAATTGAATATCCGTTTACTGGAACAGATTCTCGATTTCCTTCATCATGGCTACTTCATCCATGTCCTTTGCCGTGGACAACTCCTGAACCAGCAGATTCTGTGCCGTATCCAGCAGTTTACGTTCCCCGAATGACAGGTCTTTTTCCAGCTTGAGCTGAAACAGATCCCGGAAGACTTCAGCCACATCATAGATGGAACCGGTCTTGATTTTGTCCATATATTCTCTGTACCGGCGGTTCCAGGTCTGATTGTCTCCATTGTGAACTTTTTCCTGCATCACTTTGTACACTTCAGGAATCTCGTTTTCCGGAATCACCTCCCGCAATCCCACAGATTCGACATTGGAGGTGGGAATCATTATGACCATGCCGTTTTCCACGATTTTCATCATGTAAAAGTTCATGGTATCGCCGTTTATTTCCTTGCTTTCAATGGACTCGATACACCCCACGCCATGTGCCGGATAAACAGCCAGATCCCCTTTTGCAAATTCTTTTTTAATTGATGTGTTCACCTTAGCCTTTGTGTTCTTGGATTTTTCACCCATTGGATAACCCACCTTGATATATTTACAATTTGCCTATTCTTTAATTTATAACCATACTATAACAAGATTGTCAATGAAAAAACCCAAACACAGGATTTCAAAGGGTTATCGCCTGGAATTCACCTGATTCATGGCCCGGACAACCCCGCGGGAAAGAATGAGCCGGCATGCGTCCACCGCATTCTTGATCACCTCGTCCAGGCCGGCCTGTTCTTCAGGGGTGAACACACCAAGAACATGACCGGTCACACCGGCCGGGACGCCCGGGTGTCCCACGCCGACCCGCACCCGGATAAAGTGCTTACTGCCCAATACATCCATAATGGACTTGATCCCGTTGTGTCCCCCGGATCCCCGGTCTTGAACAATTTTAAGGCCCCCGAAAGGCAGGTCCATGTCATCATGAACCACAATGATATCGTCAACTGATATTTTGAAATAGGCGGATAATTTCTGGAGGGGGAACCCGCTCCGGTTCATATAAGAAAGGGGTTTGACCAGAAACACGTCCTGGCCGTAAAGTGTTGCCCGGGTGTAACTGGCGTCAAACCGGGTTTTGTTGAACTCAGTATCGGCTTGTTCTGCAATGGCCTGAACCACCAGAAAACCGATGTTATGGCGGGTCCGGGAATAGGTTTCACCCGGGTTTCCCAGACCCGCTATCAATTTAAAGCGCGTGGATGCCATAATCCATGCAACACGCTATTCCTCAGATTCAGCAGCGGCATCCTCCGACGTTGCTGCCATTTCCTCTTCATCCAGAAGCTCGTCCTCTTCCTCCACTTCTTCCTCTTCGCCCGCATCCGGCGGAACGATCGTCAACACTGTGAAATTAACGTCATGGGGAATCTGAACATCTTCTCCAAGATCGATTTCTTCCACATGAATCGCATCTCCGATTTCCAGACGGGTGACATCAATTTCGATCCGTTCCGGTGTATCACCCGGTTTGCAGATCACTTCCAGTTCCCGGCGGATGATCTGAAGCATGCCGCCATCATCCTTGACACCTTTGCTCGTACCGATAATTTCCACAGGCACCGATACCGTCACCTGGGTATCCATATCAATCTGCTGAAAATCGGCATGCCGGTATTCAATGCCGAAAGGATCCATCTGCAGTTCCTTGAGCATGACCACCTTGGTCTGGGGCGCATCCCCCTGGATTTTGAGGTTCAGGAACAGCCCGGAAACACCCCGGTCCCGAATAATCTTATCAAACTCACTGGTGTCCAGACTGACCATCAGGGGGGCCATTTGGGCCCCGTATACCACCGCCGGAATCATCTTTTCACTGCGCAATCTCCGGGCGGCACCTTTGCCACTGGTTTTTCTTTCCGTGGCATTCAATTTAATCAGATCCAATGTATTTCCCTCCATAGCCGCTGTTTTTATCGCTTGACCAAAAACAGCGTGTTAAAAACCGTAATAATTTATGAACAAGTGTTTCAAATAAATAATGAATTCACCGAGTCGCCTCTGTAACTGCGCATAATGGCCTCACCCACCAGTTTGGCAATGGAAAGGGTTTTAATTTTTTCACATGCCTGCGCTTCGGAAGACAAAGGGATCGTATCCGTGGCAACCAGTGAATTCAGTGAAGACCGGGTGATCCTTTCAATGGCCGGGCCGGACAGAACCGGATGGGTACAATAGGCGTGCACCTGCCGGGCGCCCTTTTCACGGATAACGCCGGCGGCTTCGGTCAAAGTACCGGCAGTATCCACCATATCATCGATCACGATGGCTATCTTGTCTTTGACATCGCCGATGATGGCCATGGCTCTGGCCTTATTGGGAGCGCTTCGCCGTTTATCCACAATCGCCAGACTGCAATGCAGCCGTTTGGCATAGGCCCTGGCCCGTTCCACGCCGCCTGCGTCCGGAGACACCACCACCAGATTTTCAGAAAACCGGGTCTTGATATCATCGATGATGATGGGGGCGGCATACAGATTATCCACAGGCACACTGAAAAATCCCTGAATCTGACCGGCATGCAGATCCATGGTGATCACACGGTCCACGCCGGTGTTTTCCAGAAGATCCGCCACCATTTTGGCGGAAATGGGCACTCTGGGGGACACTTTTTTGTCCTGGCGGGCATAACCGAAATAGGGGATCACCGCCGTGATCCGGCTGGCGGACGAGCGTTTAAAGGCATCGATTAACAGCAGCAGTTCCACCAGATGATCATTCACCGGATAGCAGGTGGATTGAAGCACATAGATTTCCTGCTTTCTGACATTCTCAAGAATTTCAACCTGAATCTCTCCATCACTGAACCGGTTGACCTTCAATTTTCCCAGGGGTTTTGCAAGATACTCAGAAATCCGGTCGCTCAACAGCGGGTTTGAATTTCCCGCAAATATTGACAGCCCACTCATAAAAAATCTCTTTTAGGTTTTATAGTCCTATTATGTCATCAATCAAATTGGCTGGGGCGAGAGGATTCGAACCTCTGAATGCAGGGATCAAAACCCTGTGTCTTGCCACTTGACGACGCCCCAGTATGGCAATGCGTATCACTCTTGCTGTAAAGCAGTCAGAAACACCCGCCTTTTTTCTTTGACCCAGTGTGCAGCAAGCCGATCATACCCCTGTCTTGCTTTTTTTTCGTTGGAAAAAAGGGCAAACAGCGATCCACCGCTTCCTGACATGAACACCGGACGCTGCAGCAGCTGCGTCAATTCATCTCTGGCATCCCTGACTTCAGGGTATACGCTGAAAGTGGCGGCTTCCAGATCATTATGCAAATAAGGCCGTATATCAACATCCTGTCCCTTGGACAAAATATTAGAAGCCGTTTTTATAGTATATTCCTTTGAAGATGTCAAACACAAATCATGGGTTTGAAACACCCGGCCCGTTGAAACAGCCACGCCCGGATCACAAACCACCACATGGCAGGGAAACAGTTTGGGCACCGGTTTCAGTGTTTCTCCCACCCCGCTGGCCAGCGCGGTCTGACCATACAGAAAAAACGGCACATCCGCTCCCAGTTGACTCCCCATGTGCATCAGTTCGCTTCGGGAGAAAGGATCACCGCACCGGGTATTCAACATGGACAGCACTGTGGCCGCATTGCTGCTCCCGCCGCCGAGGCCGCCACCTACGGGAATATTTTTCCGGATTTCAATGGTCACGCCCGGCACAAAATTTCTTTTTTTTTGGTTTTCACAGGATTGAAAAAACAGTGCGCCAGCCCGGTGTGCCAGATTGGTTTCATCTTCCGGGACCCGGGGATGACTGCAGAAGACCGCAACCCCGGTGCCCTGAAACTTGAACGTCATCTCATCGGCCAGGGTGATTTTTGCCATCAGGGACACCAGGTCATGATATCCGTCCGGTCTTTTGCCGGTAACATACAGAAACAGGTTGATCTTGGCAAATGATGCCAAAGAATGAATCACCCCTTTGCCTCCACATAGGCCATCCGGATTTCACTGAGAAGTGCCCGCATCAGGTTTTCTTCATCCTCGTTCAGATTGCCTTTTGTTTTTTCCGAAAGCATGGCCATCATGTCGATGGTGTATTTGGCCATGGTCAGATCCTTTCGGGTCTCACGCGAAGAAGGATCTTCCACTTTTCCCAGCTGAACCAGACCGGATGAATAGATGGACAGAATAAACCCGGAAAAATCCACTTTAGGCAGTGCATTTTTCCGGACGGCTTCTTGATTTGCCTCAGCCGCTTTTTTGGCTGCCTCCATGATAAAACCTTTTTCTTCAGGCATTTGAAGGTCCTCCATTGCATTGGTTTCGGGCGGTATCATCCAGTCGGATAATGATATCGGCCACAGTTGTTTTCTTGCCTGCCGCATGAACAAACAGCGGATTGATATCCAGCTCACGGATCATGGGATGATCATCCACCAGGGCCTTTAACGAAACAATATTTTTCTCGATCTCTTCAATATCGGACGGGGCTTCTCCGCGCAATCCCTTGAGAATGGGGTACCCCCGGATACTTTTGACCATTCGCCGGGCCACGTTCCGCCCCATGGGAGACAATCGGAACGCCACATCCTTGTAAACTTCCACAAAAATACCGCCCAGACCGAACATCACCGCATGACCAAATACCGGATCCCAGGTCACTCCGAGAATCACTTCTTTGCCGGCCGGTGCCATCTGCTGCACCAGCACTCCTTCCAGGTGCGCGTCCGGATCGTATTTTTCCGCATTTTCCATGATCTGCTCAAAGGCGGTCTCAACGGCCGTGTCATTTTCCAGGCGAACCTTGACCCCTCCGGCATCGGACTTGTGCAGAATCTGCGGAGATACGATTTTCATCACCACCGGATATCCCAGTTTTCCGGCAATCTGTCTGGCCTGATCCGCTGTTTTTGCCAGTTCCATGGGAAGAATGTTGAACCCGTAACATTTGAGAATCTCGTTGCCGTCCAGTTCGCCTAAGACATACCGGCCCTGGGACAGATACTGTTCAATGATTTTGCCCGCTTTTTCCCTGTCATACACCAGATTGTAGGGAGGCAGAATTTTCCGGAACAGCCATTTCATTCCCTCCCGCAGCGCCCCCAAAGACCTTGCCGCACTTTCGGGAAACTGGTAGACAGGGACCTTGTGTTTCTGGAGCAGCTTGACCCCGTCCGATACATCCACGATCCCCATGAACGCGCACAGAATCGGTTTGATGGTGTTTTCGGCAATCCGGACAATGGATTCAGCCGTACCGATGGCATCGGTCATGGACTGGGGGGTGAGAATGATCAGCACCGCATCCACGCCCCGGTCCGCCAGGACGGTGGCCAGGGTGTTTTCATACCGGTCTTTGGCGGCATCCCCGATCACATCCACGGGATTGTGAAAATTGGCGGTGGCCGGCAGATATTTTTTCAGTTCCGTGATGGTTTCTTCGGAAAACCGCGCCAGCTTCAACCCGGACTGTTCGCTCATGTCCGTGGCGATAATGCCGGGTCCGCCCGCATTGGTGACAATGGCCACATGATCGCCGGTGGGGTATTTGTTGCCGGCAAATGCCTGGGCATAGTCAAACAGCTGGTTCACCGTCTTGCACCGCAGGATCCCGGCCATGGTGAACAGTCCGTCATAGATCACGTCCGCGCCGGCCAGAGCGCCTGTGTGGGAGGCGGCGGCCCGGGCTCCGGCTGCCGAGGACCCGGATTTGATGGCGATCACATGGGTCGGATTGGTCCCGGAGGTCATTTTTCTGACCTCGTCAATGAATTCTTCGGCGCTGCGGCTGAGCTCCTCCATGTAGATCATGACCACGTCCGTGTCCGGATCCTTGTGATAATACCGCAGCAGATCCAGTTCATCCACATCCGCCTTGTTGCCGATGGAAATGAATTTGGAAAACCCGAACCCCTTGTCTGCGGCATAATCCAGCACTGCCGTGCAAAGCGCCCCGCTCTGGGAGATGAACGACACATTGCCCGGTTCCGGCATGCGGGCCGAAAAACTGGCATTCAAAGACACCTTGGGCGAGGGGTTGATCACGCCCAGACAGTTGGGTCCCACCAGACGGACCCCGGCCTTGTGGCACAGATCCGTGATCTGTTTTTCAATCTTCGCGCCTTCGCCGCCCACCTCTTTAAAGCCGGCGGAAACAATGACAATGCCCTTGACCCCTTTGGTGATGCATTCCTGAACCGAAGCCAGGGCCGCTTTGGGCGGCAGGATGATCATGGCCAGGTCAATGGGATCCGGGATATTGGTGATGCTGGTATAGCATTTTACGCTGAGTACGGACCGGGCCTTGGGATTGACCGGATACAGGGTCCCCTTGTATCCGTTCGATAAAATATTGGCAAAAATATCGTGCCCCACCTTGCCTTTCTGGGTGGAGGCACCCACCACGGCAATGGTTTCCGGTGCAAAAATGGCATCCAGCTTGTCCACGAATCCCCCTTATTTTAATAATTTCTTAAATGACAGGCCAAACAAATCCGGAGCCGGGTCGGAATGATTGCATTGTCCGACCCGGCCCCGTCATCATGATCTTTATAATATAAATGATCAGTTGATACCCAGGCTCAATTTGGCGGATCTCAGGGTATTTTTCATGAGCATGGCAATGGTCATGGGGCCGACACCGCCGGGCACCGGGGTGATCTTTCCGGCGATCTCCTTGGCCGCGTCAAAATCCACGTCTCCTTTGAGAATGGCTTTGCCGGTTTTTTCGTTCATGCCCACCCGGTTGACGCCCACGTCAATGACCGTGGAACCGGGTTTGATCCATTCCGGTTTCACCAGATCCGGCACACCGGCCGCCACAATCAGGATATCGGCCCGTTTGCAGTGGGCCGCCAGGTCCTTGGTGCGGGTGTGAACGATGGTCACGGTGGCATTGGCACCCACGCCTTTCTGGGCCATCATCATGGCAATGGGTTTGCCCACGATATTGGAACGGCCCACCACCACCACTTCGGCGCCCGAGGTTTCCGTGCCGGAGCGCACGATCATCTCCTGGATTCCGGCCGGGGTGCAGGGCAGGAACTTCACTTCATCCCCGCCGATCATGAGCCGCCCCACATTCACCGGATGGAACGCATCCACATCCTTGTCCGGATTGATGGCGTTGAGCACTTTCTTGTCATCGATGTGCTTGGGCAGCGGCAGCTGCACCAGGATCCCGTGGATATCGGGATCATTGTTGTACTTGTCGATCAAAGCCAGCAGGTCGGCTTCGGAAATATCTTCGGGCTGATCATCCTGAATTTCGTGAAACCCGCAGCTGATAGCCGTTTTCACTTTCAAGGTCACATAACTGACCGATGCCGGAGATGATCCCACCAGAATGGTGACAAGACCCGGCACCTTGCCGTGTTTCTCCTTCATCTGATCCACTTCCGCCTTGATTTCTGAAAGGATCGCTTTTCTGATCTCGGTTCCGCTGATAATTTCTGCAGTCATATTTTTTCTCCTGGAATTCATTGGGGGTTGGCCTGCAACCGGGCCGGAAAGTTTTTCCCGGCCCGGTTGCAGGATTCAGACTGGACAAGAATTAAGATTTAGAATACACCTTCGACTTTACCGGTTTCCACATCCACATCCACGCGTTTGAACGCGGGGTTGGACCCGGTACCCGGCATCAGGCTGATGGCCCCGGCCACGGGCACGATGAACCCGGCTCCGCCATAGGTGAGGACTTCACGGATGGCCAGGCGCCATCCTTTGGGCACTCCTTTGAGCGTGGGGTTGTCAGACAGGGACAGATGGGTTTTCACCATGCACATTCCCAGCCCGGCCAGTTCTGGATCCGCCTGGATTCTGGCCAGGGATTTTTCCGCGGCTGCGGAATAATCCACACCGTCGGCACCGTACACTTCCTTGGCAATGAGTTCGATCCGCTTTTTAATGGGCATATCCAGTTCATACAGGAACTTGAATTCGGTCTTTTCTTCACAGGCCTCGATAACCGTTTCTGCAAACTCAATGGCACCTTCGCCCCCTTTTTCCCAGTGACGGGACAGGGCCACTCTGGCGCCTTCGGCTTCACACAGTTCCCGGACCTTGGCGATTTCCGCATCCGTGTCCGTGTAAAAGGCGTTGATGCAGACCACCGGGGAGATGCCGGCTTTTCTGACGTTTCTGATATGATGGATCAGGTTGTCGCATCCCTTGGCCACCCAGTCCACATTTTCCGTGGAATATTCTTCCGGCATGGCTTTGCCCGGTACCGGCACCGGTGCGCCGCCATGGCATTTCAGGGCCCGGATGGTGG
>CALGAJ010000329.1 GCA_937951975.1 uncultured Desulfotignum sp. | reverse complement strand
ATCCTGTTGAAGCTGGTGGAGGTCGGGGTCATCTTTTTTGTGATTCTCACGGCATTGTTTTTTTTGTTCCGCCTGTCTCCGGGAGACCCTGTCTCAAAAATGGTCGACCCCATGCTCACACCCGAAGACATGGCCCACCTGATTCAGCAGATGGGGCTGGACCGCCCCATGTGGGAACAGTATCTGATTTATGTGAAAAATTTTTTCACCGGTCATTTCGGGGTGTCTTTTCATTACGGGGAACCCGTGGCAGCCATTATTGCGGACAAACTCAAATGGACCCTGCTTTTGTTCACCACATCCACCCTTCTGGCGGCTTTTGCAGGGATTTTTCTGGGAAAAATTGCTGCCTGGCACAAGGGATCTCGGCTGGACAACGTCATGTCCATATCCGCTCTGGTGTGTTATACCCTGTTCATTCCCTGGTTTGCGTTGCTGCTTCTTTGGATTCTGGGTTTTAAATGGGGGCTGTTTCCTCTGGGCGGGGTATTGACCCCGGCTTTGTGGATCACCAACGCGCCTTTGATCACCCGGATACTGGATGTGCTGCATCATCTGATGCTGCCGCTTTTGACCCTGTTTATCATCAATCTGGGATCCTACCTGCTTTTGATGCGCTCATCCATGCTGTCGGTGCTCAGAGAAGATTATATTTTGACGGCCCGGGCAAAGGGATTGAGTGAAAAAGTGATCCGGAACAAACATGCGGCACGCAATGCGGCCCTGCCTGTGATCACTTCCGTTGGATTGTCCCTGGCTTTTTCCATCAATGGCGGGGCATTGACCGAACAGATTTTCACCTGGCCCGGTATCGGCCGGGAACTGATATTTGCGGTGAGCAACAATGATTATCCTCTGGCCCAGGCCTGTTTTCTGCTTATCGCCCTGGTGGTGTTGTGTGCCAATCTGATTGTGGACCTGCTGTATGCCTGGCTGGATCCCCGGATTACATATTAGCCAAAGGACGTGTCTGTGCAAAACAAATATTTTGTATCGCGGTTTTATAAAAGCTGGCGGATTTTTATTGAAAACCCTTTGGGAAAAACCGGCGTAATCATTTTAGGCGTGTTCATGATCATGGCCGTGGCTTCTTTTTTTGTGCCGCTGATCAATCCCATGTACGATCCCATGACCGGGATCGATCCGGACATCAAGCTGTCCACAGGACCCGGCCTGACCCACTGGCTGGGCACGGATAATGTGGGAAGAGATATCCTGGCGCAGCTGCTGGAAGGGGCCAAGGTGGCATTTGTGGTGGGGCTGTCCGCCGCGTTTTTCAGTATTGTCATCGGCACCCTTATCGGTATGATCGCCGGGTATTCCGGGGGGCTTGTGGATGCATTTCTCATGCGCATCGCCGATATCATCATGGTGCTGCCTTCACTGGTGATTCTGCTGATTCTGGCGTCCCTGTTCGGGCAGTTCAATATCTGGATCATTGTGTTTATCATCGCCATCCTGCGGTGGCCGGCCGTCTCCCGGGTGATCCGGTCCCAGACCCTGTCGTTGAAGCACCGGCCGTTCATCGAAGCCTCCCGGGTGGCCGGGGCCTCCCATGTCCGGATTGTTCTGCGGCATATCATGCCCAATGTGCTGCCTCTGGCGTTTTTGTACATGACGTTCCGGGTGACGTCCGCCATTCTGGTGGAAGCGGCTTTGTCCTTTCTGGGGTTCGGGGACCCCAGTCAGGTGAGCTGGGGCATGATGCTCCAGTGGGTGTGGAAATCCGGACATATGTTTCAGGCCCCTTACTGGCTGATCCCGCCGGGGCTCTGCATCTCGCTTCTGACCCTGGCGTTTTACATGCTGGGAAGGGCCATGGACGAGGTGCTGGATCCCCGACTGCGAAAGGAGGGGCGGTCCGGATAATATGTCATTGCTATCGGTGGACCATCTGAGTATCGGGTATCAGACCAAAAAAGGCCTGCTCAGGGCCGTGGACAATATCAGCTTTGATCTGGAACAAGGGCAGTCTTTAGGGTTTGTGGGAGAATCCGGATGCGGCAAAACCACCATCGGCATGGCCCTGATGGGGTTGCTGCCGGAAAACGCCGTGATTCTGAACGGACACATCCGGTTTCAGGGAGAGGATCTGATCTCGTTGACGGAAACCCAATGGCAGGCGGTCCGGGGCGCAAAAATCGCCATGATATTCCAGGCCGCCATGAATGCCCTGAATCCGGTGATGCCGGTGGGTGAACAGATCAAAGAGGCCATCATCACCCATCAGCCGGACATATCAAAAACCCATCTGGCAGACCGGATGACAGAACTGTTCGACCTGGTGGATATTCCGGCCCGGCGCATGAAAGACTATCCCCATGAGTATTCCGGGGGCATGAAGCAGCGGGCTGTCATCGCCATGGCCCTGGCCTGTGATCCGGCCCTGATCATTGCGGATGAACCCACCACGGCCCTGGATGTCATTGTTCAGGACCAGATTCTCAGGGAAATCAAGCAGGTGCAGGAAACCACCCGGACCGGTCTTGTGTTTATTTCCCATGACATTGCCGTGGTCGCTTCGGTGTGCGAGCAAATCTGCGTGATGTATGCCGGACAGATCGTTGAAACCGGCACCCGGAAAGAGGTGTTCAAATCCCCCCGGCATCCCTATACCCGGACCCTGTTGAACTCGTATCTGTCACTGGATAATCTCAACGATATCCGGGTGCCGGACATGAAGGAGTCCCCGGACCAGATGGTTGAAACCAATGAATGCCGGTTCGCGAACTCCTGCCCGGCCTGTTCCAGCGCGTGTTCCGGCAGATTTCCCGACTGGATCGATGTCTCCGCCACCCACAAGGTTTTTTGCTGTAACCCGGACATGATCAGGAGGGGGCGTGGAAAAAGCTGAGTCTAAAAACAGGTTTCTGGTTGAGATGAGACAGGTGACCAAGGCGTATGCGTCTCGCAAAAAACTTTTTAGCAGGTCTTCTCAACAGGTGCTGGCGCTCAACAGCATTGATCTGGGGATAGAGCATGGAGAAATTTTCGGGCTGGTGGGCCAGAGCGGCAGCGGAAAAACCACGACCGGACGGCTTCTGGTCAAACTGGAATCCCCCACCGCAGGAGAGATTTTTTTTGACCAAACCCCCATCAGTCAATTGAAAGGTTCCCGGTTGAAGGCTTACCGGTCCCGGGTCCAGATGATTTTTCAGGATCCCTACCAGAGTCTGAACCCGCATTTATCCATTGCGGAAACCGTGATGGAACCCCTGATTGTCCAAAAGGCCGGCACCCCTGACACCCGGATGGAAAAAGTGATTCACACCCTGGAGACCGTGGGGCTTTTGCCCGGTAAAGCGTTTTTCAACCGGTATCCCCATCAGCTGTCCGGGGGCCAGCGCCAGCGGGTGGCCATTGCCCGGGCCATTGTACTGGAGCCGCAGTTCATTGTGGCGGATGAACCCACCTCCATGCTGGACGCCACCATTGCCATTCAGCTGTTCAAGCTTTTGGGGCAGATCAAAGAAACTTTTGGCATGACACTGTTGTTCATCACCCACAACCTGGCCGCGGCCCGGTATATGTGTGACCGGATCGCAGTCATTCATGACGGGCATATTGTGGAAGTGAACACGGCGGACAATATCATCCGGCACCCGGAACATCCGTATACCAAAAAGCTCATCAAGGTTCAGCCCGGATTCAAGTACACCCGGTGATCACTCAGCGTCGGACGGGGCCGGCACAAATCGGTCCAGTATGGGGTCATACACGGCCGGATGTGTGTGGACAAATCGCTGGATACCCGGGGTATGGCGGTCAAAAACAAGCCCGGTGACATAATACCGGAATATATCGAAAAACGGGTATCCGGATGTTGAAAACATCTGTTGTGGATCTGCAATGCCGGCAATTGAATCATATATGGCGGCCAGGTGCCGGGTTTCTTTTCGGATCAACCGGGCGATGATCTGTTTCCGGGCATCATGGCCGGTCAGATATTTTTGCACGGCATTCAGGAAAAATGCCGCGGCAAGCATCCGGGACTGGATCACCACGGATTTTTTGCAAAAATCCAGGTGCGCGGTAATTTTTCGCCTGTATTGCCGCTTTTGATCCACATCCAGGATGCGGTATCGGCCTGTGGGGCAAAACCGGTGTTTTAATCCGCGTAAAACCGATAGCGTCATCTGTTTGCGGCGCTTCCGGGCCGGTTCATCAAAAATGGTGAAAAATTCCTTCAAATTGCGCATCCCGGGCGGGGACAGTTCCATGGATCCGGAGTCCAGCAGCAGGGTTTCCACCTGAACATCCAGCAGGCCGGGCAGATGAAAGGGCCTGTCTGATTCTCCCACCACTTCCAGGGGCTTGAAATAATCCACCAGCAATGCCCGGCGACCGATTTTCTTTTTCGGAAACACGGCTGTTTTCCGGGTGATCCGTATTTTTTTGTGGCCCATGGGATACAGGGCGCTGGTAAAGGTCGGAATGATGATATACGCCCCTTCCGGGGTGATTTCCGTGCCATAGGCATCGGTGATGGATGATTTGATTTCAGTGAAGTCTTCATCCAGACCGGCGGGAATGAGCAGGTCATCGGAGTCGTGCTGTTTTTGCAGTTCAGTGCCGATGTCAGCCTCCAGCGCGGCAATCCGGTCCCGGTTCCTGTCCGTGACACTGATGGACAAGGGTATCTGATGGTGAATCAGACGGCGCAGTGCGGTTTTCTGATTTTGCGGGACCTTGGAAAGAAGGCTGAACCGGGTGCGATGGGCAAAAGGGATCAGCAGATCAGCCAGCGTATACGGCCCGTGTTCCCAGTCCAGGGGGTCGGATGCACCGTACAGGGCGGGATCAATGTTGTTCAGGCCTGTCAGCCGGGCCAGAATGGTTTCAGCGGCCCGGAATGAAAAATGGGACCGGACACCGGGAATGGCCCATTCATTGCACCGCCGGCAAAAATGAGAACATCCGGAAGTCAGCTGGACGGTGATGGCGTTTTCAAACACACGGTCCAGCTGCCAGGCACATAAATCGACCCGGGTTTGCCACTGTTCAAAATCGATATGCGTCATACGGGCCCGCCGGGTTCTGACCCGATGGGACAGCAGGGTTTTCAGTTCGTGAAACGGGGCGGAAAGGTCTATCTGAAGAGCGATGACAACATCATGAAACCGGAGAAAGGCCGTCTGGATCTGGCGCAGAATTTTTTCACTGTTCTCGTTTAACCTTGGACTGCCTTGCCGGGCATGATCCACAATCTTGAGATAGATGTGCTGTATCTGTTCCGGGTCTTTGCGGTAAATGGCCGCCAGAAACCGGTTTTTCAGATCTTCCAGGACCGTTTCATCATCCCTTGGCCCGCTGTTTTTGCACCTGTTCATAAGGATTTCCCAGCAGTTGAAAAAAAACAGGGGAGGCCGGTTTGGCACTCCCCTGTCTCATGTGTCGGTAAATGATTTAAGTTAAACGTGTCAGGGCATCATCAGCCGTTAACTTCTTCCTTGACCGTGGTGGCCAGTTTGTACAGGATGGTCAGCACCAGAAATCCGATGGCATAAACCCCTAAGGTGATGATGATTTCCTGACCCGTGGGCGCGTATTCGGTCACATGATGCAAAGGCGAGGGAACAAACCCGCCGGAGATCATGCCCAGGCCCTTGTCGATCCAGGCCCCGATGAAAATCATGGCACAGGCCACGGGCAGCAGCACATAATTGCTTCTGAGTTTGGGAATCACCAGCATGACGGCGCCGGCACCCATCAGAATAAATCCGCTCCACATCCATGGTACCAGGGCGTTATACCCATGGTATCCGAACAGCAGATACTGCAGATGGGTTTTATGTCCGGGAATGTTTGAATAATATACCACAAACACTTCGCATAAAAAGAAAAACAGGTTGGCGATAATGGCGTAGCAGACAATCTTGGACAAGGTCTGCATGGCTTCCCAGCCCGGATCGAATTTGGTGAATTTCCGGATGATGTAGCACAAAATGATCAGGAACGCCGGGCCTGCGGCAAAGGCGGATGCCAGAAACCGCGGGGCCAGAATGGCGGTGAGCCAGTATCCTCTGCCGGGCAGGCCGCAGAACAGATAGGCAGTGACCGTATGAATGCCGATGGCAAAGGGAATGGACAGATAGATCAGCGGTTTGGTCCATGCCGGGGGTTCCACCTGGTTGCGTTCCGCTTCCAGTACTTTCCATCCGATGACAATGTTTAAAAACAGATATCCGTTTAAAACAAGCATGTCATAAAACAGCATGGATTTGGGCGACGGATACAGCAGCACATTGAGCATGCGCACGGGCTGGCCTAAGTCCACGATGATGAACAACAGGCACATGACCAGACTGGCAACCGCCAGAAATTCTCCAAGAATCGTAATCCGGTGGAATTTTTCATAATCATGCAGGTAATAAGGAATGACCACCATGACGCCTCCGGCGGCCACACCCACCAGAAACGTGAAGTTGGCGATGTAAAATCCCCAGGACACATCCCGGCTCAAACCAGTGATCATCAGGCCGTTGAAGAACTGATCCAGATAGGCCAGTTTCCCGATCCCGATCACGATCAGCAGAAAGATGATCCACATCCAGTAGTTTCGATTTCCTTTGACAGCTATTTCAAGCATATGGACCTCTCTTAAACGATGTAGTAAACAGAGGGTTCCGTACCCAGTGACTGTTTACGTCGGATTGTATAATGTTC
>CALGAJ010000328.1 GCA_937951975.1 uncultured Desulfotignum sp. | reverse complement strand
GAGTACAGAAATACGGGGGCACATCCGTGGCGGATATCCAGCGGATATCCCGGGTGGCGGACCGGGTGGTCAAGGCCCATGAGGCCGGTGATCAGATGGTGGTGGTGCTCTCGGCCATGGCAGGCGTGACAGATAAACTGATTTCTCTGGCCCGGCAGGCGGCGGTCACACCGGACAAACGGGAGCTGGATGTGCTTTTGGCCACCGGCGAACAGACCACTGCGGCATTGATGGCCATCCTTCTCAAATCCCGGGGATACCAGGCAAAATCATTTCTGGGATTTCAGGCCGGCATCCACACGGACCAGACCCCGGGTAAAGCCCGGATCCTGGACATCGATGCCCAGAAAGTCAAAAAAGCCCTGGATCAGGGACATATCTGCGTGGTGGCCGGGTTCCAGGGCGCAGATAACAACGGGGATATCACTACGTTGGGCCGGGGCGGCTCCGATACCTCCGCCGTGGCCATTGCCGCATCCTTGAAAGCGGATGTGTGTGAAATATTCACGGACGTGGACGGGGTGTACACCACAGACCCCAGGATCTGTGCCAAAGCCCGGAAAATCGACCGGATTTCCTATGAAGAAATGCTGGAAATGGCTGTGCTGGGCGCCAAGGTCCTCCAGATCCGGTCCGTGGATTTTGCCAAAAAATACAATATTCCTTTGCATGTCAGATCATCATTCAATGAGGAGGATGGAACCATGGTCGTCAATGAAAGCGCAGATATGGAAAGCGCGGTGGTATCAGGCATTACCTGTGATATGAATGAAACCCGGATCACTTTGAAACGGGTCCCGGACCAGCCCGGCATTTCCGCAAAAATTTTCGGCCCGCTGGCGGATGCGGAAATCATGGTGGACATGATCATTCAGAACACCCGCACCGGCGGAGAAACCGACCTGACGTTCACGGTGACCAAGGATGATTTTGACCGGGCCCTGCAGATTTCAGAGGCCGTGGCCAAAGAGGTTGGTGCGGAAGAGGTCCTCTCAGCCAAGGATATCGCCAAGGTATCGGTCATCGGACTGGGCATGAAAAGTCATTCCGGTGTGGCTGCCACCATGTTCAAGGCCCTGGCCGAGGAAAACATCAATATCCGGCTGATCTCCACATCGGAAATCCGGATTTCCTGTGTCATTCTGGCCAAATACGCGGAACTTGCGGTGCGGGCTTTGCACGCCGCCTTTGGACTGGACGGAGACGATTAAGCCGACGGTTTGTTTTCCAGGGCTGTTTCAATTTCCTGGATCACTTTTTGGGCCGCGGCTGCCGGATCCTGTGCATCCCGGATGGGCCGGCCGATCACCAGCAGATCACTGCCCCGGGCCATGGCCTGGGCCGGAGTGGTGATCCGTTTCTGATCATCCTCCGGGGTCAGGCTCCAGGCCGGACGGATCCCCGGGGTGACTGCCAGAAACGCTTTGCCGAACCGGGCTTTGATGTCTGCGGCTTCCCGGCCGGAACAAACCACGCCCCGGCATCCGGCCTCATGGGCCATTTCTGCCCGCAGCATGACCAGCTTCATGGGATCTGCTGAAAATTGATCTGAAAACCCGCCGCTGGCCAGCGTTTTTTCGTCATTGTCTGTGAGCAGGGTCACACCCAGGACTCCCACACTTCCCTGCCCCCCCTGGACCGCCATCTCCAGCATTTTTTTCGACGAACAGGTGTGCACCGTGACGAGATCCACATTCAGATCCGCCACCCGGGCCATGGCCCGGAACACCGTGGCACTGATATCATGAAGCTTGAGATCCAGAAAAATCCCGGCGGGACTCAGATCCCGGATCATGTTCACCACGTTCGGCCCCTCACAGATGAACAGTTCCAGACCGATCTTGAACATGCCCACATGCGGCCCCAGCCGTCTGACCAGCGATTGCGCCTCTTTTATCGAAGGCACGTCCAAAGGAAACACAATATAATCTTTGCCTGTTTTTTTCATCATTTTCCCTTTTTCCATCCTGCTTTTTCCAAAAAAATTCCCGGATCAGATATTAGGCGGAAAAATGCTTGATTGTCAACAACCCGGACGCCTTTGCACAGCGGAGCCCCTGGTGGGGGGTCTTGCTGACGGACTGTCGGAGCCACCCCGGGGATTCCAGACCGGCAGCAAGACCCCCCACCAGGGGCGGCACTTGGCCGGAAACGCCCCACTGAATTTTACATCAACCAGTTCATTTTCCCGGCACAACATGGTATCATGATAGATTGTGAAAAAAAGGAGGATCATGGAAACCCAAAAATATACCTTAACCATGCTGGTTGACAACGAACCCGGGGTGACCGCCCGGATCACCGGACTGTTTGCCGGGCGAGGCTACAACATTGAAACCATCTGCGGTGCCCCCACGGCCAACCCGAAAATGTCCCGGATCACCATCACCACGTTGACCAGCCCCCCACTGCTGGCCCAGTGCATGAAGCAGATCCAGCGCCTGGTCAATGTGATCAAGCTGCGGGACATGACCGGTGAAGAGGCCGTCAAACGGGAGATGGCTCTGGTCTGCGTCAAGGCCCGGCCGGAAGACCGGAAAAAAATCCAAACGATTATTTCCGATTTTCAGGGCCGCATCCTGGACAAAGGTCAGGAACATGTCATTTTCGAGGTGATCGGTGATGAACTCACTGTGGATGCCATGCTCGACCAGCTGGCCCCCTTCGGGATCAAAAAACTGGCCCGGTCCGGGGTACTGGCACTGTACCGGGAACCCTGACCGGCAGCTTCAGATAACTGAAATTTTCCATTTAACTGTTGAAATATGAGAAGAATCGGTGTTATTTAAACCAAAATCATTAAATATTACAAACTGATACCCAGGAAAATTCATGTCCCGAACCGATACGCATCAATTACTCCGGCACCTTCCCGGAGTGGATCATCTGCTGGACAAGACCCGGGCAGACGACCGGTTTACAACCGTGCCCAGACAGGTCATCATCCGGGCCGCCCGGACCGTGCTGGACCATCTGCGCGCCCGGATTCTGGATGGCCGGAACCCGGATTTCGATGATGCCGCTGTTCTGTCGGATATGGCCCGTCAGTGCCGGCAGACGCTGGCGCCAAAGCTGGTGCCTCTGATCAATGCCACCGGCGTGGTGCTTCATACCAATCTGGGACGGGCACTGCTGAGTAAACAGGCCCTGAAAAACATTCAAACCATTGCTGAATCCTATTCCAATCTGGAATTGAACCTGTCCACAGGCAAACGGGGCCTGCGGTACACGGCCGTGGAATCATTGATCTGTGAACTCACCGGGGCCGAGGCGGCCATGGCGGTGAACAACAATGCCGGGGCCGTGCTTCTGGCCCTGAACACGCTGGCGGAAGGCACGGAGGTCGTGGTTTCCAGAGGTGAGCTGGTGGAAATCGGCGGGTCTTTCCGGGTACCGGATGTGATGGCTAAAAGCGGGTGCCGTCTCAAAGAGGTGGGCACCACCAACCGGACCCATCTGAAAGACTATGCCGGGGCCATCACCGAAGACACGGGCATGCTGCTCAAAGTCCATGCCTCCAACTACCGGATTCAGGGATTCACGGCCAGTGTCGGACTCAAGGATCTGGTCATCCTGGGGAAATCCCGCAAGATCACGGTTATGGAAGACCTGGGTTCCGGCACTCTGGTGGATTTTTCCGCATTCGGTCTGCCCATGGAACCGCTGGTATCCCATTCCGTGGCGGCCGGCGCGGACATTGTGACCTTCAGCGGAGACAAACTTCTGGGAGGCCCCCAGGCCGGTATCATTGTCGGCACAAAACCGGCCATTGAAAAAATCCGGGCCAATCCGTTAACCCGGGCCCTTCGCATTGACAAACTCACACTGGCGGCTCTGGAAGCCACCTTGCACCTGTATCGGGACCCGGCGACCGCCATCAGGGATATTCCCACCCTGCGGATGCTGACCATGTCCTTTGAACACACCTGCCGGCAGGCCGCACTTCTGGAACAGCAGGTGAAAAAAGTCTGCGGTGCCAAAGACGTTGTGGCATGTGCGGATCTGGAATCCCGGCCCGGGGGCGGTTCATTTCCGGACCTGAAACTGCCCACCCGGTGCGTCACCCTGATCCCCGGGAACATGTCCGTGGCCACCCTGGAGCGCCGCATGCGGCTGTCCACTCCGGCGGTCATCGCCAGGATTGAAAACAACCGGTACATCATGGATCCCCGGACCATTCAACCCGGGCAGGAAACACTTATTTCATCAACCCTTGAAACCATACTGAGAGCATCATGACACCCAGATTCACATCCAGGGAATTTTCTTTTCTCAAACCGGATTCTGACACGTCTTCGCCCATCCAGGCCCCGGATACCTATTTTTCAGACCTGGTGCATCAGAAATCCGCTGCATTTACCGCTTTTGAACAACGATTGTTATCAGTGGACATTCCCAAAAAAAAATTTATCTGTGCAGTGATTCAGGTGGCGGACACCGCATCGGAAGATATCCTGGAAAAGGCCCGGGATATTTTTGAATCCTGGCTTCGTTCCATGTCCGACAACCAGCGAGGTATCTGGGAAACCCTGGATAACCGGGCGTTTGTACTTGTTTTCTGGGATTATGACAACCAGAAAAAAGCCATGGATCTGCTGGAATCCCTTAAAGCCAAGATCACCCGGGCATTGAAAACGGAACTGCGGGTGGGGGTGGCCCGGTTTCCCTTTCAGAAATATTCCCGTTCCGACGTGTTTGCCAACGCCTTGAAAGCCATCGATCACGCCGCTTTTTTCGGTTTCGGCCACATGCGGCATTTTGACGGTATTTCCCTGAACATCAGCGGCGACCGGCTGTACCAGCTGGGACACTATGAGGCCGCCATCCAGGAGTATGAAAAAGGCCTGGTCCTGGCTCCCAAAGACATCAATCTGATGAACAGTTTGGGCGTGTGCTACGGGGTCACAGGCGATCTGGAAAAAGCCAGAACATCTTTTGAAGCAGCTCTGGATATCAATCCCAAAGAAGTCATGGTGATCTACAACCTGGGCCTGACCAGCCAGGTTATTGAAGACACGGACAAGGCCATATTA
>CALGAJ010000327.1 GCA_937951975.1 uncultured Desulfotignum sp. | reverse complement strand
CGGCTCGATCACTATTCCCGCCATGCAGGAACGCAAATATTCCTCGCGTTTCGCGGGAGGAGTCGTAGCAACTAGTGGTGCATTGGGTACCATGATTCCCCCAAGTAATATGCTGGTCATGTATGCCCTCGTTGCAGGAGAATCTATTCCGAGGCTTTTTCTTGGAGGGGTTCTTCCAGGCATTGCTCTCATCGCAATGCTTATGGTTGTCGTGCGTATCTATGCACTGCGGTGCAATTTTGGAGGTACAGGAACTTTTTCGTGGAAACTTCTTGGCCATGTCTCCTGGGATGGGAAATGGGCTGCTTTTACGCCCATACTGATTCTTGGTGGTATTTATATGGGAATTTTTACACCAACGGAAGCTGCTGCTGTAGCGGTATTTTATACACTTTTCGTTGGCACCTTTATATATCAAGAATTGAAGATAGCAGACATTCGACAGGCTCTCCGCCATACAGCCTTGTTTGGCGGCATTTTGCTTATTATCGCCCCTACAGTCGCCCTTGGTCAACTTCTGGCCTTATATGAAATACCTGACTTAATCTATCAGACCATCAATCAATTTACTAACTCTCAAGCAGGTGTTCTATTTTTTTGTGCCGCAATATTTCTGGTAGCAGGCATGTTTGCAGACTCCTTAGTACAGGTGGTCATATTGGCCCCTGTTTTGTTGCCGGTAGTTACTAAGTTTGGAATTGACCCTGTTTTTTTTGGAGTCTTCATCGCCCTGACATGTGAAATCGGTTTCTTTACACCTCCGGTGGGTGGCAATCTTTTCATCGCATCCCGAATTTCCGGTGCCCCTGTGGAAGACATATCAATTGGTGTAATTCCTTTTTTGTGTGCATTTATGGTTATGCTGCTAATTTTTTGCCTTTTTCCCAGCGACTGGGTAACGTGGTTGCCAAATTTGATTTATGGAATTCAGGGATAAATAAAGAAAATATAAACAGGGTTTTGCCTCTGGATGCCCACTGTTTTCGGACATTGAGTTTATAAGGGTCTCACGTCTGGAAATTATTCCCTGAAGAATCAGAACAGATACTGACAAAATAAATGCGTTTAGTTAATTTAAAGCGGTAAACCCGCAACCAAATTGCCCCTCCTATTTTTTTTGGTTTTTTGAGAGAAATTATGGAGTATGCACTAATATGGAGAACACGAAAAATGCAGCATTTAAAAAAAGCGGTGAAAACCGCTGAATCCCACAGTGAAACCATTCGGCCGGCCGTTGAAAAGATGCTGGCCGATATCCGGGCGGACCGGGAAAAAGCCGTGGAAGCCCTGGCATTGAAGTTTGACAACTGGACCGACCCGTTCATCCTGAGCAATGAGAAAAAACAGCAGCTCATCGACTCGGTCCCGGAATCGGTCAAGGAAGATATTCAGTTTGCTCACCTTCAGGTGTCCTCTTTTGCCAAGGCCCAGCGGGACAGCATCCAGGAATTCGAGACCCAGGTGTATCCGGGCGTCCGCCTGGGCCAGCGGATCATTCCCATGGATGTGGCCGGGTGTTACATCCCCGGGGGACGGTTCGCCCATGCCTGTTCCGCCATCATGAGCGTGGCCACGGCCAAGGCGGCCGGGGTGAAAACCGTGATTGCGGCCTCCCCTCCCCGGGGTAAGAGCATCGATCCGGCCGTGGCCTATGCCATGGACATCGCCGGGGCCGACATCATCCTGGAGATGGGCGGGGTTCAGGCCATTGCCGCCATGGCCTTCGGGCTGTTCACCGGAAAACGGGCCAATATCCTGGCCGGGCCGGGCAATGCCTATGTGGCGGAAGCCAAGGCCCTGCTGGCCGGATCCGGCGAATGCGCCATCGATGTGTTTGCCGGCCCTACGGAATCTGCGGTGATTGCCGATGACACAGCCGATCCCATGACCATTGCCGTGGACCTGGTGTCCCAGGCCGAGCACGGGTATGACTCCCCGGTATGGCTGTTCACCGATTCCAGACAGATCGGGGAAAAAGTACTGGCACTGATGCCCAAAGTGATCGATGATCTTCCGGACCCGGAAGTGGCGGCCGCCTCCTGGCGGGACTACGGGGAGATCATTCTATGCGGCGACTGGCAGGAGATGGCTGCGGTCAGCGATCAATATGCCCCGGAGCATGTCCAGGTGATGACAAAGGACAACCATTGGTGGTGCGACCATTTGACCGCCTACGGGTCTCTGTTTATCGGGGATTACTGCACCGTGGCCCAGGGGGACAAGTGCTCGGGTACCAACCATATTCTGCCCACCCGCAAGGCCGGGTATTATTCCGGGGGCCTGAACGTGCACAAATTCCTGAAAATCTGCACCTACCAGGAGATTGAAAAACAGGCCTGCAAAGAGATCAGCGCCCGGGCCTCCCGGCTGTCCCGGGTGGAAGGCATGGAAGGCCATGCACGGGCCTGCGACTGGCGCCTGAAAAAGTTCTTCCCGGATCAGGAATGGGATTTCACGGTCTATTCCCAGAAAGATTACTCGTAACCGCACCCAGAAAGGATGGACATGTCAGCTCCCTCGGAACACCCTGTGACGTTTACCAAGAGTTTCACCCGGCAGGAACCCATTTCCGAACCGGCCATTGACCATGCCCTGGAAGTGCTGCGCTCCGGCCGGCTTCACCGGTACAATGTGGTCAAGGACGAGGTCTCCCAGGCTGCGCTGCTGGAAAAAGAGTTTGCGCAGTACATGGGTTCCCGGTACTGCCTGGCCTGCGCCTCCTGTGGCAGCGCCATGTATCTGGCCTTGAAAAGCGCCGGGGTCCAACCCGGGGACGGCGTACTGTGCAACGCCTATACCCTGGCCCCGGTGCCGGGGGCCATCCACAACACCGGGGCCAGGATCATCCTGGTGGAGATCACGGATGACTACACCATCGATTTCGACGACCTGGCGGCCAAGGCGGCGGGCAGGGATGTCAAATGGTTCATGATGTCCCATATGCGGGGCCATATCGCCGACATGGACCGGATCATGGAAATCTGCCGGCAGCACGGGATCACGTTGATCGAAGACTGCGCCCACACCATGGGGGCCCGATGGAACGGGAAGCTGTCCGGTTCTTTCGGCACGGCCGCCTGCTTCAGTACCCAGACCTACAAGCACATGAACTCCGGCGAAGGGGGGCTGCTGGTCACGGATGATCCGGACCTGATGGCCAGAGCCATCATCTATTCCGGGTCCTACATGAATTACGACCGGCACCTGTCCCGGCCGGACGATACCGTGTTTGAAGCGATCCGGGAACTGGTGCCCAATTATTCCTGCCGCATGGATGACCTGCGGGCCGCGATTTTAAGACCCCAGCTGAAAATTCTGGATGACCAGTGCCAAAGGTGGAACCGGCGGTATCAGCTCCTGGAATCCCGGCTGAATCAGATCCCGGGTCTCTTCTGTCCGAAGCGGGACCCAAAGGAGCAGTATGTGGGCAGCTCCATCCAGTTTAATCTGAATACGGATGATCCCACCGTGATTCGTCGGTTTCTGGATACCTGCCTGGCGCGGGGCGTGGAACTCAAGTGGTTCGGCAACAAGCGACCGGTGGGATTCACCAGCGCTTACAGCAGCTGGAAATATTTTGACAATCTGCCGAAATTGCCTAATACTGACCGCATATTGGCCGGCATGTGCGACATGAGAATTCCGCTGACATTTGACTTGGCGGACTGTGAATCAATTGCGCAGATCATTGCAGATGTGGCGGCTAATGTGCTGCCCCGCGAACCTGAATAAAAAATGGAGACAACAAACCATGAACAGACAGATTATTGCAACAGACAATGCCCCAAAAGCCATCGGGCCATATTCCCAGGCCGTGGCTGCCAACGGATTTTTGTTTACATCCGGCCAGCTTCCCATAGATCCGGCAACGGGTCAGCTGGTGACAGGTACCATTGAGGAACAGGCCCATCAGGTTTTCAAAAACCTGTCCGCCATTGCAAAAAGCGCTGGCGCCGGGCTGACAGATGCAGTGAAAACAACTGTTTTTCTGTCGGATATCAACAATTTTAAGGCAGTCAACGCCGTGTATGACCAGTATTTCACCGAACCGTTTCCTGCCCGCAGTGCGTTCCAGGTCGGGGCACTGCCATTGAACGCCGACATCGAAGTGGAAGCGGTTTTTCAATTGCCGTCATAAAACAAGCACCATTCAAAAAATAATATACAAAGAGGAACACCATGAATTTCACAAAATTTCCCAGACGAAAATATATTCAGACCCCCACTGCCATCGAACCCATGCCCGCACTGAGCCGGGCTT
>CALGAJ010000326.1 GCA_937951975.1 uncultured Desulfotignum sp. | reverse complement strand
TACAAGGTGAAAAAAAATGATCAATTCCTATTCATTCGGCAAAATGACCATCAACGGCAAAGAATTTCGAAAGGATCTGATCATCCTGCCGCTTGGAACCGTGTTAAGTCCGTGGGTCAGAAAATCCGGTCACCGGTTGATGCTGGAAGACCTGGAATCGGTTCTGGACAGTAAAGCCGAAATCCTTGTGATCGGTACCGGAAAACCGGGCCTGATGAGGCCCCATACCACACTGGTGGCCGATCTTCAGAAAAAAGGAATCACGGCAATGGTGATGTCCTCGAGAAAGGGCGTTGAAAAATACAATACTCTGTCTGAAACCACAGACGGTGTGGCTGCCTGCTTTCACCTGACATGCTGACAATCCTCTGTATTGACATTCTTTTTCAAACCCATATGATGGAACACGATAACCCCGGAACCGGAGGAAACCATGAACCCGTCCATTTCTGAAAAACTGGAAAACGAACTTAAAAAATATCTTGACGTGGCGGTCCCGGCCCATGCGGCCACGGATATCCATGCCGCCCTGGAACTGGCAGACACGCTGAAATCAAAAGGCTTTGGCTTTCATCTGAAAGACCTGTGCCCGGGAAGTCCGGACCAGACCCGGTGGCAGGCGGTTTTTTCCAAAAATGAAGATGAATTTACCGCGGATCATGCGGACGCTTCCGTGGCCGTATGCACGGCTGCCATCGGGGCTTTGAGCAACCAGGAATCACCTGTGTTCCTATCTTGAGATACGATTATGCCGGACAAACCCACATATGAAGAACTGGAAGCCAGAGTCCGGGAACTGGAGCGTGCTGCCGGTGCCAGGGATCAAACCGGGGCCCCGGATATCATCCGGACACTGTCCGAGAGTTTTCAGCAGCTGGCCGACCTTTCCCAGGATGCCATCTATCTGTTTGATATCGACTCCGGAACGTTTCCTTTTTTCAACAAGCGGTTTCTGGCACTTTTCGGCAGCAGAGAACAGGGACGGCCGGTATTGACCACCGGGAGTGTGGCCCAGCGGATCCATCCCCAGGATGCTGACAAGCTTCGGGCCGCTAGAAAAAAAACCCTGGATGCCGGTGGAACCACAGGGGATGTCGAATACCGTTACATCGCTACCGACGGCACCACCCGGTGGATGCATGACCGGTGGTCCGTGGTTCGAGACAGCCGTCACCGGGCCATTGCCATCGAAGGGTTCGTCCGGGACAACACCCAGAGAAAACAGGCGGAAGAAGAACTGGAACACAGCCGGAACAGTGCTTTGATCGGCAGTTATATCGTGCAGAAAGGCCGGTTCGTTTATGTGAATCCCCAGTTCTGCAGAATCACCGGATATGAAAAAAATGAACTGACCGGAATGAAATCCCTGGACCTGGTGCATGCGGATTACCGGGACCATGTTCTGGAATGCGCCCGGCAGATGCTGGCAGGACGCCGGACCACGCCTTACGAATTCCGGGTCGTGGACCGGATGGGTCAGATAAAATGGGTGATGGAAACGGTGACCTCGGTCAAACACCAGGGAGCCAGGGCTGCGTTAGGGTATTTCATGGACATCACCCAGCAAAAGCAGATGGCGCAGGAACAGCGGGACAAGGAAAAACTCCGGGCCATTCTTGAAATGGCCGGCGCGGTCAGCCACGAACTGAACAACCCGCTTCAGGTGGTGTTGATCGGGATTGAAAAGCTGGCGGCACCCAATCTGAAACCGCCCCAGAAACAGGATTTGATAAAGCTTATAAAAAAACACACCCTGCGGATGTTGGAACTGTCTGCCAAAATTCAAAGAATTTCACAATATGCCACCAAAGACTATGTGCAGGGCAAAAAAATCTTTGATATTGATGCAGCGGCCAAAGATTTACCACAGGACCTGAAAATGGATGGGCAATGAATTTTGCCGCAAAAACAACAACAGGCACAACGCCTGAAAATGGAAGGAAAAGAATGCCGGGGGTTGAAGGAAGGGTTGCACTGATAACGGGTGCGGGACGCGGCATCGGCCGGGCAGCCGCTGAACTGCTGGCTTCCCGGGGGGCCCGGGTCATGGCGGTTTCAAGAAGTGAAAATGAATTGAAAACCCTGGGACTGGAATATGTGGTCGCGGATCTGGGAACTGTTGACGGGTGTGCCCAGGCGGTCAAGCAAACCCGCGACCGCTTAGGCCCGGTATCGATTCTGGTGTGCAATCACGGCATCGGGTCGGCCCATGAGCGGGTGATCTGGGAACAGCCGCCGGAGGTGTGGCGGAAAACCCTGCGCATCAATCTGGACGGGCCTTATTATCTGTCACAAATGGTTGTCAGAGACATGATTGAACAGGGTTATGGCCGGTGTGTGTTCACCAGTTCCACGGCCGGCGAAAAAGCGGAATATGCCGGCAGTGCCTATACCAGCGCCAAACACGGGCTGCTGGGACTGATGCGGGCGATTTCCCGGGATGCCGGCCTCTATGGGGTGACCTCCAATGCGGTTCTGCCCGGATGGGTGCGGACATCCATGGCGGAGAAATCCGCGAAAGCCGAAGCAGAAAAACGGGGCATCACCCCGGATGAGGTGTGGAAGGAACGAGCGGCCCTCTACCCGCCGGGCCGGGTGGCAACCCCTGGAGAAGTCGCTCAGGTGATCGCCTTTCTGGCTTCTGAAGAATCCAGCGGCGTCAGCGGAGAAGCCATCACGGTTGCTCTGGGCGGTCTGGTTTAAGCAGGCGGCATCGAAAAGAAAAACATGGCTTTTCTTTACAACTTGTAAAAAATATCGACACTGACCTTTATTTTTTTCAGACATAACCTCTAAAAATAAAATGCGGGGTAAGGCCATGACAAAAGCAGATCTGAAAGAAAAATTCGTTCTCTGGTTCGACGAAGTGGATATGGAAGATGTGTCCCTGGTAGGGGGCAAGAATGCTTCACTTGGGGAGATGTACCAGAACCTGACACCCAAAGGCATAAGAATCCCAAACGGTTTTGCCGTGACAGCCCATGCATATCATTACCTGCTTGAGCATTCCGGAATTAAAAAATCAATTGAGGATGCCTTAAAAAAATTAAACATAAAGGATATCGACAGTTTAACCGAATGCGGACATCAGATTCGTTCCGCCATCCTGGGTGCTGAATTTCCCATTGAGTTGAGGGAGGCTGTTTTAGACGCCTACCACAAAATGCAGGAATTATATGATGGAAAAGACGTTGATACGGCGGTAAGGAGTTCGGCCACAGCGGAAGATCTGCCGGATGCCTCTTTTGCCGGGCAGCACGAAACCTTTTTAAATGTAAAGGGCGATTTCCATATCCTGGATGCCTGCCGGAGATGCTTTGCCTCGCTGTTTACAAACCGGGCGATTTCATATCGTGAACATAAAAAATTTGATCATTTGTCCGTTGGGCTTTCCATCGCGGTACAAAAAATGGTGCGCAGTGATCTGGCAAGTTCCGGTGTGATGTTTTCAATTGATACAGAGAGCGGTTTCAGGGATGTGGTGCTGATCAACGCGGCATACGGGCTAGGAGAGAATGTGGTTCAGGGTGCGGTGAATCCCGATGAATTTTACGTATTCAAACCGACGTTAAAAGAAAAAAAACGTCCGATTTTAAGCAAAAAACTGGGAACAAAAAAAATTAAAATGATTTATGCCCATGAAGGGAAAAGCCAGGTTAAAAACGTCAAGGTTCCTTTTAAGGACAGGGAACGGTTTTCGATAACAGATGATGACATTTTACAGCTTGCCGAATGGGCGGTCGTGATTGAAGATCATTATTCTAAAAAAGCGGGGCACTTCAAGCCCATGGATATGGAGTGGGCCAAAGACGGGAAGACAGGAGAACTGTTTATCGTCCAGGCCCGCCCGGAAACGGTAATCTCGCAAAAAGATGTTACCCGGATAGAAGAATATGTACTCAAGGAGAAAGGAGATGTGCTGGCAAAAGGGTCTCCTGTCGGGTCAAGAATCGGATCGGGCAAGGCCCATGTGATCGAAGCAGCTTCCGAAATAAAAGCGTTTGGAAAAGGTGAAGTTCTGGTAACGGACATGACAGACCCGGATTGGGAGCCCATTATGAAAATTGCCTCAGCCATCGTAACAAATCGTGGCGGGCGGACCTGTCATGCAGCGATTATTTCCCGTGAACTTGGGATTCCCTGTGTGGTGGGTTGTAATACTGCAACGGAAAAAATTAAAACACAAAGGGAAATAACGGTTTCCTGTTCTGAGGGAGAAGTTGGAATCGTTTATGATGGAATTTTACCATTTGAAATTCGAAAAACAGATCTTAAGCGCCTTAAGAAAACAAAAACAAAAATAATGATGAACCTGGCTTCGCCGGAACGGGCCTTTGAGCAGAGTTTTCTCTTAAATGACGGCGTAGGACTTGCCCGTGAAGAGTTCATTATCAATTCCTATATAAAAATCCATCCCCTTGCCCTGCTGAATTTTGAGAATCTGAAAGATAAAAAAACAAAGGATGACATCAGAAATCTGACAAAGGGATACGCAGATAAGGCAGACTATTTTATTGACAGGCTCGCCCAGGCCGTTGCCATGCTTGCCGCCGCCTTCTATCCCAAGGATGTTATTGTGCGGTTGTCTGATTTCAAATCAAATGAATATGCAAATCTGATCGGCGGTAAAGAATTTGAGCCGGAAGAAGCCAACCCTATGATCGGGTGGCGGGGAGCCAGCCGGTATTATGATAAAAAGTACAAAGATGCATTTGCCCTGGAATGTCGGGCGTTAAAACGGGCACGGGATGAAATGGGACTCAATAATATCAAGGTGATGATCCCTTTTTGCCGTACCGTAGACGAGGGTAGAAAAGTGTTAACGGAAATGTCAGACAACGGGTTGAAACAGGGCGTCAATAACCTGGAAGTGTATGTGATGTGTGAAATCCCGTCCAATGTGATTTTAGCGGATGAATTCTGTACAATTTTTGACGGCTTTTCAATTGGAAGCAACGATTTAACCCAGCTGATCCTTGGCGTTGACCGTGATTCAGAGCTTGTCAGTCACATTTATGATGAAAGAAATGAAGCGGTAAAAACAATGATTCGAAGTGTAATCAAAACAGCTAAAAAGAATAACTGTAAAATTGGTATCTGCGGTCAGGGACCGAGTGATTTTCCCGATTTTGCACAATTTCTGGTGGAAGAAGGAATTGACAGCCTTTCGTTAAACCCGGACACTATCATCAAAACAACATTGGCTATTGGAAAACTTGAAGAAAAAATGGAAAAAGACAAGTCTCATACGCTTTAACAGCAAACTTTCCTTCAAGGGGTGGAACAGGATCTGATCAGTAAAATTGGAATATCGGCGGCTTGCAACACCCCGGCGGCCACGCTGCCGTAAGACACCCTTGCCAGACCGCCGAAACCGTGGGTAGCGATAGCAATCAAGTCCGCGTCTATCTCATTGGCCACATTCAATATGGCTTTAACCACCGGACCGTTCGCTATTCGTGTGACGGCAGTAATTCCTTTGTCCTGAAACCTGGCTTTCAGGGTGTTCAGATAGAAGTTCGAACGCTCAATTCGAGCCTCAAGATCTTTTTGATATTTCTCAATATCAATAATCTCGTCACGTTCCAGTAAAACCGTCTCTTCCTCAACTTTGAGAAAAACCGCTTTGGCCTTGTTTTCTTTGGCCAGATTTTCAACATGACTCAAGATCGCTTCAGCCCGCGTCGAGCCGTCCACCGGAATAAGTATTGTATGATACATTCACGCCTCCCTTCACAGAAAAGATTATTGTATTGATTGTATCTAAAACTAAACATTTAGCAATAAAAAAGCGATAAATATACCAGAACAAAAAAAGAAAATTATTTGGGAGGATGCCGGCACTTAACAACAAGCCCCTCCCCACTTCCAAAGCGGTCAACCCTATGGGATATTGAAAAGGTGTATGGTCCGATCCACAGGGATTTCCCCGTCAGCTGACGGAACCCGGATGTCTTTCCATCTTATCAGTGCCTCTGGATCGTTCACGGAAACAACCGGGCATTCTGCGCTGTGACTGACCTGTTCCACAACACTGCCGCCATACCACTTTCCGGCACTTAATTTTGTGTGGGAACCGAGCATAATCAGGTCAGCATCAATTTTTCCGGCGCATTTCAGCACTTCACGGTGCGGCAGAGCGCCTCCCCACAGGTGGTATTCATGGTCTATCCCATCCAGGTATAGGTCACAAAAGTCTTTCAGCTTATGTCGAAATCTATCCATATCTGACTTGTAATCGGCCCCTGAATATTTGGGATAGGGTGGAACCGGGAGCATGAAAAACGGATATAGGGTGGAACCGAAGTTCCGGGACAATTTTGCGCCAAGACACAGAGCACATTCGGATGAAACAGAAAAGTCTATCCCGACAACGATTTTTTTCAACAACAGTTTTTCCCTGTTGACCGGCCGACTGACGATCATCACCGGACAGTTTTCACGCGCAATAACGTTCTGGACAGTGCTTCCGATCTTTCCAGCCACCCGGATGACACCCCGCTTTTCGGCGTTTCCTGCATGGGGGCCCATCAGGATCAAGTCCGTATTGATTTTCCGGGCCGTGCGTAAAATTTCTTCCCAGGGATTGCCTGTACTGATGCGAATACTCCCTTTTTCAAATTCGGTCAGAATACTGTTGTAGCTTTGTTTGAGTTCTTCACACACGTTTTCCAGGTACTCTGGAGTGATCATGATTTCATGACCGGTCTTAAAATGCATGATTCGATCTCTATGGTCAGTGGATACAGACTCCAGAACATGAAGGATATGCAGTTCAGCCTGATACTGCCGGGCAAAATCAATGGCGGTTGAGACCGGCGCATCCACACCAGTTACCCTGTCGGTTGCGACCAAAATTGTTTTAAACATAATACTCTCCTTTCTTTGAATCGATCCGGAATGCACGAATCATTATCCGGCGGATCAATGGGTCCAGGGAAACGTCGGTATCCACACGCATATGCAGGAAATCCCCGGATTCTATAAACGGTTCATACCTGGCCTTAAGGGTTTCAAAATCCCCAATCCTTGCATCGGAAACCGATGGGCCGGAATCTCTGTGCACCAGCCGTTCTTTTATGACCCTGTCTTGTGCCGAACATTCAATAAAAATGGGTCTGATTCCCTTTCCTTTTACCAGGCTGATCAGGTCCAGACGATACTTTTCTTTGCTGTAGGTTGCATCGATGATCACGGAAGTCCCGGCTTCGATCTCCTGCTGGGTCAGGAGCAGCAGTCTGCCATAGGTCAGGGCGCTGGCTGAAGCGCTATAGAGTTTTTTTCCGGCAGAGGCCGTGTCCCGCTGATGGGGCTTCAGGCCAAAAAGCCCCTTTCGCACGACATCGGACCGGAACACCTTGATGCCAAGTGCCCTGGAAACTGCTTTGGCAATGGTGCTTTTACCGGTGGCAGGCATGCCGCAGAACACCCAGACAGCGGGCCGGGAAAACTGGATTGCATAGTGGTAGGCAAGATTAAGATACTTCGTCGCTTCCATATGGATTTTTTCCCTTTCCGGGTGTTTAAGTTCACAGCGACTCAGTGAAATGCAGTTGACTTTACAGCGAACAAATGCCCGGTAGCATTTATAAAAAGCCAGCAGGTTTAATCCGTTTGTATCCTGTGTCCCTTTGATAAATTCATCTAAAAGACAGTCACCCATTCCCGGCTTTCCCAGGAAATCCAGGTCCATCAACAGGAAAGCCAGGTCGTTGATAACGTCTATGTGGCGTAAATGGTCATTGAATTCAATACAGTCGATGATCTGGATGCCCTGGTCTGTAAAATAGATGTGATCGGTACGCAGATCTCCGTGGCAATCACGAATTTTACCCTCCTTGAACCGTTGATAAAAAGACCCTTTACGGCGCTTTAAAAAAGAGCGGGTTGCCCCTTTGACTGTTTCCCAGATATTTTTATCAATCAGTGTACCGCTCACGTCCCGGGTGTGTCTGAAATTATCTTCGCAGGCATCACAAAGGTTTTTCCATCCCTGTCCGGCCCGAAGTGATTTGCTCTGGGATGTCGTAAGATAGAACCGGGCAAGCCTGGCGCCCAGGGCAGCCATGTCCGATGGATCGATCCCACCCTTTTCGATCAACTGGTGCAGGGACCTGGATTCAGGAAGCTGACGCATCCTTACCGCGTATTCCAGGGTTTCTCCAGTTCCTCCAATGGTACAGGTGCCGTTTCCCCTGGTGATGGCAACTACATCCAAATAAATATCGTGGGTCAGCCTGCGGTTTAAAAGAATTTCACGAACACAATAGTGTCTGCGTTTTCTCAGGGTGGAAAAATCCAGGAACCCCAGGTTCACTGCTTTTTTAATTTTATAAACAATTTCCCCGGTTAAAAAGACCTTTGAAATATGCGTATCCTGCTCTTGAAGCCGGGCAACCCTGTGGGGATAGAAATCCGGGCTTGCCATGGCCTGGAATATCTGTTGCTGAATATCATTGCCCATAATGGTTTCCTTTTTTTCCAGAGGGGCCTCTTCCCGGACTTTTTTCGTGACCGGGGTCAAAAACTTCTTTGATCAGGAACCCGACCATCGTGACAAAGCTTTATGAAACTGACTTTGCAATAAGCATGCCATAGATAAGCTCCCCAAAAAATCATCTTTCCTGATAGAATGGAAAGTCTTTATGATACCCATCATATTCAAAACCTGCTATGGTCAGCAATAATTTTTCAAAAATTGCTTACACCATTAATCACGAGAAAAAACAATGATCAGAAAGGAGCCACAAATGGACAAACCCAGAGTCGCCGTTGTCACGGGCGGTGCCCGGGGGATCGGCAAAGCCGTCTGCGAAGCGTTTGCATCACAGGGGGTTTCCGTCTGCACCATCGATCTTTTGGACAACGACTACTTTGTCGGCGATATTGCCGATGAACAGGTTCTCAGGGCATTTGCAGCCAAAGTCATCTCCGAACACGGCACAATCGATTTTCTGATCAACAACGCCTGTCTTTCCCGGGGAGGTCTGGAGACCTGCACGGGGGATGATTTCAACTATGTGCTGAAAGTGGGTGTCACGGCCCCGTTTCTTTTGACCCGGCTGTTCATGGACCATTTCAGCACCCAGGCAAGCATCGTCAATATCTCCTCCACCCGGCACCTGATGAGTCAGACTGACACTGAAAGCTATACGGCAGCCAAGGGCGGCATCACCGCCCTGACCCATGCCATGGCCGTCACCCTTGCGGGAAAAGCCCGGGTCAACTGCATTTCCCCGGGCTGGATCGACACTGCCGGATCACCACCCGGCGGTATCGATGCGGCCCAGCATCCTGTGGGACGGGTGGGCATCCCGTCGGATATTGTCCATGCGGTCCTGTTTCTGTGCGATGAGAAAAGCGGGTTCATCACAGGGCAGAACATCACCGTGGACGGCGGAATGACAAAACTGATGATCTATCACAATGACTGCGGATGGACCTATCAGGCATGATTCCGATCGGCGATCCGTGTCACCAGAATGACCCCTGTGACCGATGCCACGCCCATGGAAGCAAAGGTGAGGCCCCAGGAAAAAACACTGTGGCCCCCGCCGGACAGGTCCAGGACCCATCCGGCTGCAATGGTGCCCAGAGCCGCGGCCCCGAATCCACCTAAGGACTGCAGGGCCATGGTGGCGCCCCGCAGGTCCGGGCGGGCTGCTGTGATGACGCCGGCGTGGATGGCGGCGGAGTCCCCCTGAAAAAAAATGGTGTACACAAGGCACAGCATTGCCACCCATACCGGGTCCAGCCCGGCACAGAACCCGATGGTCAGGGAGATCAGGCCGGACATGCCCATAATCAGGATCACCATGGTTTTTCGGGGAAAGCGCACTGCCAGCTCGGCCCCGGCAATACTGGCCAGCATGCCGGCAATCCCGGCCACGGCCATGACTGTGGTGGGAATCAACAGATGTTCAGACCCTGGATGCACAGACACATTGAACGCCATGAACGCCACCAGCCAGGCCCGGGCCGCAAACATTTCCCAGGTGTGGCACATGTAGGCCAGAATATAGGCCCGGGCATTTCGGTTCCGCCACACCGGCCGGAAATCCAGGATGTGACGGCGGCCGGCAGTGGTACCGGCATCGGGTGGCGGTACCGGTGCCAGTACCGCCGCCGCCAGCAAAAGCGCCAGACCGGATCCGGCGGCCGCAGCGGCAAACGCGGTTTCCCATCCCCATCCTTGAAACAGTTTTCCGGTGACAAAAAAAGAGGCACTCATGCCCAGACCGAAGCAGGCTGTGTAAAAGGCAATGCTCCGGGGCTGGGCAGACGGTGCCACCCGGTCCATGAGGGCCTTGAGACCGGGCACAAAGGTGCCGGCCAGGGAAATGCCGCACAGCGCCCGGAAGATGAGCGCCGTCCAGAACCCTTCCGCCAGAAAGGCAAACCCGAGGTTGGAGAGAATCCCGATGACACACCCGGCCAGATAGATCCGCCGGGCGTCCATCCGGTCAGTGAGGCTGGTGAGCACGGGCACGGCCCCGGTGTATCCGATAAAATAGATGCCGTTGATCCACCCGGCCTGGTTCCCGGTCAACTCCCAGAGCTGCATGAAATGGGGCAGCAGTGCCGGAAAGGCGAACACGCCCAGCATGCCGGCCACCTCGGCCGCACACAGGCATGCCACCGTCACCACCGGGGACGGGGGGTTCCCGGCAGGCGGCAAAAATTCCTTTTTTTCCGGCTGTAAAGACATCATAGTCATTTTTTCCGCACCAGTCTCCTCTTTGCAATGATGCTTGTCAAATAGAAAATAACAAGAAATTTCAGGTATCCATGTTCCATCTTGATCCGGCCATTTTTACGCAGTATATTCTTTATCATATATTTTGTTTCCTTATGAAATCACACACAAGGATGTGATATGGACATTGTCACGTTTGAAAATGTATCCAAAACCTACCGGTCCGGCGAGACCACGGTGACGGCCCTGGAGGATGTGAGCCTGAAGATCCCCAAAGGAATGTTCACCGCGTTTGTGGGGCCGTCCGGCAGCGGCAAGACCACGGCATTGAACCTGATCGGGTGTCTGGACCAGCCCAGCCGGGGAACCGTGACCGTGGCCGGCCAGGCCATCGGCCGCATGAACCGGCGCCGGAGTGCGGCATTCCGGGGAAAACACCTGGGGTTCGTGTTCCAGGATTTCAACCTGCTGCCCGTGCTTACGGTGCATGAAAATGTGGAATATCCGCTGCTCATGATCCAGGACCTGCCCAAAGCCCGGCGCGGGCCGGCCGTTGAAAAAGTCCTGGCTGCCGTGGGCATGGCGGACCAGGCCGGCAAATACCCGGCCCAGCTGTCCGGCGGCCAGAAGCAGCGGGTGGCCATTGCCCGGGCCCTGGTGGGCAATCCGGCCCTGGTGCTGGCGGACGAACCCACGGCCAACCTGGACGGGACCACGGCCCAGAAGGTGATCGATCTGATGAAGCGCATGCGGGACGAGTTCGGTATCACGTTCATCTTTTCCACCCATGATCCCCGGATCATGGACCAGGCGGACGCTTTTTTTCACATGGAAGACGGCCGGTTGAAAGAGGATACCGTCAGCGGAGGTGCATCATGATCAAGGTGATGCCCCTGGCCATCAGAAATCTGCTCCGTTACAAGCGCCGCACCCTGCTCACCGGGCTGCTCATTGCCGTGGGGGTGCTGGCGGTCATCGTGTTCACCGGGCTGAGCGGATCATTCAAGCGGGCCATTGTGGGCCAGATCACCGACTCTGTGCTCTCGCACCTGCAGGTCCACAAAAAAGGCTATATGGCCAGTATCGACAACCTGCCCCTGGACCGGATGATCCCGGAAAAACCCTTTCGGAAACTGTCGGACATCCTGGATCAGACACCCGGTGTGGCAGAATTTTCCCCCCGCATCAAGTTCGGGGCCATGCTCAGCAATTTTGCCCAGACCACCAA
>CALGAJ010000325.1 GCA_937951975.1 uncultured Desulfotignum sp. | reverse complement strand
ACAAATTCTCAAGAGTGATATAAACCGGCCCTGTATGACAAAGCCGGCGTAACTCAGGTGGTAGAGTAGCTGATTCGTAATAATCTATCACGGTCAATAAAATCAAACACTTACCTTAGATTGTACGCATTTTGCACGCATTTTTGTGCTTTCGCCATCATTCGTATGACAGTTTTTTGATCTCTCTGGACCTGGTTTCAGCCAGGACCTGGGCATAGATTTCCGTGGTCCTGATATCGGCATGGCCAAGGATATCCCGGATCACGTCGATGGGAATACCGGCAGCAAGCATGTAGGTGCCGGCAGTGTGCCGCAGGTCATGAAACCGGGCTTTTATTCCGCAGGCCCGGGACAGTTCCCGGAAATAATTCGATACCGTAGACACATGCCGGTAACTGAATATCTTGCCGATATCCTGCCGTTCCCGCAGAGCTTCCGGTGTGACCGGGACCATCCTTTCCTTGTCGCCCTTCCCCCTGATCCTGATCTCACCGTCAATGATGTGTTCGTACCTGGCCGCGACGATCTCCTGTCGCCTTGCACCGGTATAAAGGGCAAACCGGATCACCCGTTCCATTTCCGGTCTTTCCTTGGCGGTGTATGCCAGCAGGGTCTTGACATCATCTTTTGATAGAAACCGGGGCAGCGCCCTGCCCGTTTTGTTCGGCTTGATCTGCGGCACCCGCTTGATGTAGTCCTGCTGTTTTGCCCAATTCATCCCTGCCTTGATGTGGCGCAGGTAGGTGTTGAGGGAAGCGGGCCGGACCCGTGCAGCTGTGATATCCTTGAATCGCCATATGGCTTCCTTATTCACCAGCTTCAGCGGGATATCTCCCAGGGCATCAGCCAGCACCTTGAAAGCCAGCCGGTCCGCCCGGAGCGTGGAAGGTGACAGGTGTTTCCGGTCCGGATTTGTGGTCCACTTTTCGACAAATTCAGACAGGGTGATCCGGTCGGCGGCATCCAGAAACGCCAGTTTCTTTTCCAGCTCGGCCTTTTTGTACCGGACCAGCAGTTTTTGGGCTTCCTTCTGATCGGTGACGCCCAGGGACTTGCGCTTGTTCCGGGCCGTCTCGATCTGCCAGTATTTGCCCCGTTTGAAAAGTTTCGGATACATATCCATGGTTTACCCCTATCCCATCACCTGGTCAAGCAGTTTATTGAACCGTACATTTGTTTCCGCCAGGGGGCGGGACCGGTATTCGTCAATGGATTCCTTGTCAAAGATCCAGTCACCCCTGCCGGTGTCTTCCTGATACCCGGCAATCTCACCAACATCGGCCAGAGCCTTGAGGCGCTTCTGTCCGATGTTGGAATATGCCGCTGCCTGTTTGAGCGTCATCCACCGGGGGGTGATGATTCGCTCGGCGATTTTGGCGGCGAGTATGTCGAGAGTTTCAGGGGTCATATGTCTGTCGGGATGGTGTTAATTAAAAAAACCTCATTTCCGGTTCTACCAACCGATCAAACACCGGCCGGCACCTTGACGGGGGAATATACTGCCCCCGGTCCTCAAACGGGTACAACTGCTGCACCCTGGCCCAACACTTTTCCAACTCCGGCAGGGTCATGTCCGCCCGGGGTTTGCCGAATTCCTTTTTCACCTCCGCCATGATCAGCGGGAATTCGAACCCCTGGACAATGGCGTACCGTTTCAGGTGCCGGTCTATCTGCTTTCTCAGGTCCAGCTCCTGGGCTTTTGGAGTCTTCTGTACCGGTTCCGCGAATTGATACGTTCCCACAATCCGGCCAACCATGTCCCGGATCTGGGACCGCAGAGGGACACAGGGGCCTTGTTGCTGGCCCCCGGGGCCTTCGTCCATTTCATCGACCGGGAAAAGCTCGATCTGTTCGCCCTTCGGCGCTGAGATCCGGGTCCGCTGTTCCTTTTCGATGGCGTCAACGAATTCGACAAAGGCCGGGTCCCGGGGGGCGAATATGTGGGCGGACTGGTTGTGGTAAGATCCGGATTTTTTGCAGACCCGGGTGGCCCGGCTGGCGCATTGTTCAAGCCACTCCACGGACCGGATCCGGGTCAGGACACACACATGGGATATGGCTGGAACGTCCAGGCCCTCATACGCGACCGCGATAGTCACCAGAACATCCGCCGGCCCCTTGTACCGGTTGATATTCTCCCGGCATGCTTTTGATTCGTGACTTGTTGCCAGCAGGGCCTTGATCCCCAGCCCCTTGAGATAGTCCAGGCACCGCCTGGCATCTTCAATCCGGGCGCACACAAACAGTATCTTGGCGGCCGGCCGGTCCTTCTTCCATTTCAGCCAGTGGACCAGGGCCGATTCCATCAGCTGTTCGGCAAACTCAGTCTGGAGCGCGGTATAAAGGGCACTCGATCTGTCCGATATCTGGACCTCGGAAAAGCTCGATACCTCCGTCACCTTGTCTTTGCCGTTCTCTTTCCAGGAAAACTCCCCGTCATACAGGTGAAACTCCAGCGGAAGGATTGCCTTTTCCTGGATTGCCTCCGCGCGGGAATACTGGATTACGTGCGTGTTCTCATCTCCCTGCAGGTCAACATACCCGTTGTGGTATTTAACGCAGGCAATGGGCTTTTTGTTGGCCCTGGAAAGGGTTCCGGACATCTTGATCACATAGGTGGCAGCTAAAAGAATCTGATCCACGGCCTGGTGCCAGGGGGAATCTTCTTCCACATGGTGAAATTCATCTAAAATCACAATGTATCTGCGTCGGCGGATCTCCTGGACAACCTTCTTTTGTTTATCTGCCCCCAGTGCCTGGTAAGTGCTGACAAACCCGTTCATGCCGCGGCACGGGTCATTGTCGTTTGTACTGGCCCGGATACTGAGGTTGACCTTGAACAGCTTCTTGAAAAACGGGTCCATGAACACTTCCTCCGCCTGCTGCTGGAGGGACTGTCTCGGCACGATACAGCATATCCGGTCCGCCCTCCCGGCCAGGATCAGTTTACCGGCGTTGACCGGGACTGATCCCTTACCGCCTCCTGGGACCACGGACAGGATGATTTCACGGGCTTGGGATTTTCCGGAAACCATCTTGTCAATGATCTGATTGAGTTCTTGTTGGTGCTTGCGAAGGTTCATCGGCGCCACCTCAAAACCTTTTGTGCTATGGAACAAAGTGTCCTGAGCCATGTTCTTCGTACCAATGGGGCTGCTGGCGGAATAGCTGGGTAACAAGCCTCAATAGTGAAGGCATCCACAGTGAAGGATGCTCGTGCTTCGATGGCCATGATTGCTTCTTCTCGTGTCATATCGGTTCTCTCCTTATTAGAAAATAAAGGGGGTCAGGCAGGTAGACCATTTCAGGTGTCAAGACCTGCCCGATAGGAATACCCTCTTGCGTGCGCCCGTGGTCTTTGGTGTAAGCGGTCCCATAACACTTTAAAACGGCGATATAAGTGACAAGAAAAACCCGGGCTGCCACAAACCCATCACTATACATTGCGTTCAATATCAACCAGTCCGCTCTCATGCTGCCCTTATTCTCCCCTCTTATATAGGTCATGCACCGTGACTACCTTGCAATGGATTTTGACTTTATTGCCATCGACGGAAATGCTTTCTTGGATACCGGCGATATCGTCCATGTGCAGGCCGGCAGCGAAGGCTTCCAAGATAGCCATCTCTTTTGCCTCCGCTGCTGCCCTGGTTGCTTCTTCTAAACATTTTTGCAGGAAATCATCCATCATGCGGCCCTGATCCCCCCCGGTTCAAAAATTAAAGAATGGTCCGCCATGGCCTGACACTCCGGTATATGGCTGATATAAATCAGTTTAGAGAACCCGCCCTGCTTCATAAGCTCCCTGTACATCAGAATAAATTTTTCTGCTTTTTCCTTGTCAAGAC
>CALGAJ010000324.1 GCA_937951975.1 uncultured Desulfotignum sp. | reverse complement strand
CCGGGCATCTGATGGCCCTGGCCCGGGAGGGGCGGCTGCCGGAGCGGGTGATGATTAATACGCATCCGCAACGGTGGGAGGACCGGGCGTGGCCCTGGGTGAGGGAGCTGGTTTGGCAGAATGTGAAGAACGCGGTGAAATGGGGTGGGGTGAGGGTTGGGTTGTTGGGTTATTGAGGGACGGGAACCGGGGTCAGGCTTTCCTTATTGTCGTTATTGCAAAGGGCGCAATAACGACAATAAGAAAAGTCCGACCCCTTGAAACCGGTGATGATAAAGAAAAGATGACGCGATACAGACTGATTGCGGTTGATTTTTTGCTGATGACCCTGGTGTTTTTCCTGGTGAATCAGGCCAAGCGGGGGACGTTTGGGCTGCCCGAGGGATATGGGCTGCTGCTGGGGCTGTTTTACCTGGCCTGTCCAAGTAGTGGGGTCTGGCCCTGTTAAGTTATTGTTTTTACAGGCAATGATGCTTAAAATAAGGGCTGAAATGGTCTTAGAGTGAATTTTTTGATGCCAAAAAGGGGCTTTTAAGCAAGGTCCAGGGTGGCTTTCAGGGTGGCGGTGGTGATGAAAAGTTTGTTTTGAATGTCTTGAAAGGCAGTGAACCCATACTTCTCATAGAATTGTTTTGATCCGTCTTTTGCATCAACGATAACCAATGGAAAGGCAACGATATTGCTGGCCTGAAGCAGTTTTTTGAGTGCATCGATCAATAACCATTCGCCAAAGCCGTTGTTTTTGTATTTTTTGTCAACAGCCAGACGGGCAATTAAACCGCCTGAAGTTGAAAATTTATGTTTTTTCTGTAGTCCGGGCGGCAGTTTTTCAAGATCTACCTGTGTCATGGTCAGTGTGTAAAAGCCGATGATGCGAGATTCATTTTGGGGATCTTCAATTACATAGGTCCGGGTGTTGTCTTTTTGTGCCTGTTGACTGGCCAGCATTTTCAGGTAGTTGTTCAATGCTTTTACACCGCAGTCGAACCGTTTCCGATCATGTTTTGTTTTGTCCAGTAAAACGGTGATCATGATTGGTTCATGCTTTCGTAACGGGCTGCAGCTGTCTGAAGTTTTGTATTGACGACAGGGGGTTGATTCAGTGCTTTGATGAGCATTTCTGCATCGTTTTCACTGAGCCTCAATACCTGGTCCTGCGCAATGATCTGCCGCGCTTTTTCCACTGCGGCATTGACCACAAATGCATTCATGCTGGGCATACCGGAAAGGGCAGCCGCCCGGGTTAAAAGGCCTTGGGTGTCTGCATCCATACGGGCTGTGATACGGGGTAATGGTATGGCCATGATAGCCTCCTTTTTTTGTGTTTATGTGACATAGTGGCACATATGAATATATGATAAGTGAATAGCTCAGGGATGTCAATAAGAAGAATTAGAGGGCGTTTAATACTGAGGCCGAAAACGCCTGGGCTGGACGTCAGATGCGAAAAACGGCAGGTAGCAAAATACGTGGGATAGAAAAACCCCAGATATTGATCTTAAATCGACAACAAAATGGATCAGAAAAGGAGTAAAAATCAGCAGAAGAACACAGGATGGCGCAAGGTCAGAAAATGACCTTCAGGCAGGGAACAGGATAGGCCTGTTTACATGGATCATTCTTTTTGGATGATGTTCAGGATGGATCTGGGCACCTCAAACGACTGTAATTTTTTGGCCATGTCAGTATCCTGGGTCTCCCGATATTTCATACCTGACCGGGGTCAGGCCTGCGTTATTGTCGTTATTGGGTATAAAGCAGCGGGTAAGCAGGGAAAAGTTGACTTTTTCATAAAAGAGTCTATACTGGTATATATCCAATTGCAAAAGGAGCTGCTTTATGGAATCAACTGCAAAAATATTTCAAAATGGGCGGTCTCAAGCGGTGCGTTTGCCTAAAGCGTTCCGTTTCAAGGGAGATGAAGTCAAAATATCCAAAAAAGGGGACAAAGTAATTCTTGAACCGCTTGAGAAAAGCAAATGGCCCGAGGGGTTCTGGGATGCTTTTCCAGTGGATCCGGATTTTGAAACGTCTGAAGCACTGCCGTCAAAAGAATTCAGTCTGGATGAATAAAGACCGATATGTACCTGCTCGATACGAATATTGTCAGTTACTGGATGCGCGGTGACAGTCGCGTGATCCGGAGAATCAAGGCCCATACGCCTGCTGAGCTGTTTTTATCCGCCATTACCCTGGCTGAAATATTGTATGGAATAGAAAAATCGCCGTTCAAAAAAGAAGAACGAAGAGAGAAGATTCATCAGATAATATCTGTACTGGGTATGTACGCTTTTGATGAAGCAGCTGCCGAAGCATATGCAGTTATCCGGGCGCAACTTGAAAGAGAAGGCCGGGTAATCAGCGAACGGGATACCCAGATTGCATCCATCGCCATGGCAAACAGGCTTACGGTTGTGACACATAATGTACAGGAATTTTGCCGGGTTGATCGATTGAATGTTGAGGACTGGGCGTGATTTTTTTTGGGGGGGGTCAGGCCTGCGTTATTGTAGTTATTGGGAGTGTTAAGTGTTAAGTTTTAAGTTGGCTGACTCCCGGGCACTGAGCTCATTTGGGTTGCTAAAAATGTTTGTCAGGGGTATTATTTTGTCATGGATTTATGAAATCCATCCACCAGAGATGATAGTCTGGAAAAGATCAGCATAAAGGGTCGAAAATGGAAGCTTCTGAAAATGTAATTAACATCAACTCGGTAATCGAGAGCGATTTGATAAAAATCATTGAACAAATAGAAAAAACAGGTCAGTCGATTCTGATTGTCCGTGGCAACAAACCAATTGTTAAAATTATTCCCCAGAAGAAAAAAGATCCTCTTGAAACAGATCCGATGCTGGAAGGAGCTTGTTTTGTCGGCGATCCCACTGAGCCTCTCCCTGATTCCGACTGGCCGGAAGAATTAAGATGATTTTACTTGATACACATACGGCTGTCTGGCTGGCTTCCGACCAGAGCAAGCTGTCTGTGGATGCGAAAAAAGCACTGTCCCTCCATGCTGATGATCTGCATATATCCGTCGTTTCAGCCTGGGAAATATCGATGCTTTACAGGAGAAACAGGCTTCATTTGCCAATTGAACCTGAGCTGTATCTGGATCGCATGATAAAACAGCATGCATTAAATGAAGTTCCTTTGTCTCGCCATATTGCACAATTATCCGTACGTTTGCCGGAAATTCACAACGATCCGTTTGACAGAATCCTCATTGCCATGTGTCAGGCCAATGGCTGGACCTTGCTATCCAAAGATAGTGTGATCGCCAAATATCCTGATATCCGTGTTGTCTGGTAGGAGAAAAAACCGGCCGAGCAAATCATCAATCTACGTCACGACATCGACTAGCTGCCGGGCAATGCCCTGAAAACCGCCCGGCTGGAGCATGATCTGGGCATCCCCAGCGGTG
>CALGAJ010000323.1 GCA_937951975.1 uncultured Desulfotignum sp. | reverse complement strand
TGTTGAAAATATATTCCAGTCCGAACACCGTGACCATGAGCCGCACCATGACATATACCATCACTTTGGTCATCAACGGCGCCACCACCCGGGCAAACCCCACCGGTGCGTATGCATACGCATTGGGCAGCCATACGTGCAGCGGAAACAGGGCCATCTTGATCCACACACCTAAAATACACAGGATAAAGGCGGTCAGCACTGCAGTGGATCCCTGGATGTCCTTGAGCAGGATTGCCACATCCGCCATGTTCAAAGATCCGGTGGTGATGTACAGGTATCCGACTCCCAGAAGATAAAAAGATGCGCCAATGACGCCGATGAAGATATAGTTCAGAGCCGCCAGATGTGACCGGTCTTTGTCCCCTAAGGCAATCATGGTATATGAGGTCAGCGAGGTGATCTCGATAAGCACATACAGGTTGAACAGATCGCCTGTGGCCGTTACCCCTAAAAGGCCCACCACAAACAACTGGTATATGACATAAAATGAGGGGGCCCGATCCGGTATTTCCTGATCCACATTTTTGACACTGGCCACCAGATTCACACATGCAATGCCCGATATCAGGACCAGAACCATGGCATTGAGCAGATCGATTCTGAGTTCAATCCCCATGGGCGGGGCCCACCCGGCCATGCGGTATTGCCATGTGCCTGCGGAAAGCACCTGTTTGAACACACCCACTGCCGCCAGACTGGAAACAGCTGTGGCAGCCAGGGCGATGTAATAGGAAAGCGGTTTCTGGATCCAGGCGGCCAGGCCCGAAAAAAATGCCCCCAGAAGCGGGGCCAGTATAATTATTGCCGGCATGTTGTCCATGGATTATTTTTCCGATAAGCGTATTCTGAGTTCATCTTCTTCCAGGGTCTGATATTTCTGATAGATCTTTACGCACAGCGCCATGGCCACCCCGAACGTGGCCACGGACACCACAATGGCGGTGAGCATGAGCACATGGGGCAGCGGATTGATATAATCCGCTGCATGGATCACGGCATCGTGGGGGCCATGGCCTCCCTGAATGATGGGAAGTGTGGCCCCGTGCTTGTATCCGATGGACACATAAAACAGAATAATAGCGGTCTGAAAAATGTTCATGCCCACCAGTTTCTTCATCAGATTGTTTTTGGCGATCATGGCATACAGGCCGATCATCATGAGAACGATATACAGCCAGAAATTGTATTTGGCCACAATCAGCGCCAGAAGTTCATTCATGAGACTCTCCTAAAGTCCTTCATCATGTCTGCCTTCGGACACGATATTCACGTAAATGATCACCATCACCGCCATCACGGCAATACCCACGCCGATTTCCACCCCCAGCATGCCCAATGCCCGGATATGGCCGGGATCCCAGGGTACCAGCGGCGCCAGCATCCCATAATCCAGAAACTGCCCCCCCATGATCATGGCCAGCACCCCGAGTCCCACATAGATCAGAACCCCTGTGGCGGCAAAAATGGACAAAAATTTTTCCGTCACCCGTTTCATCAGGGTTCTCAAGTTATAGGAGATGGCCATGAGAATCAGGCTGGATCCGAAGATCACGCCGCCCTGGAATCCGCCGCCGGGAGAAAAATCTCCGTGGGCCACCACATACAGTGCATAAATCTGAATAAAAGGGATCAGAATCCGGCACACCGTCTTGATGATGATGTCCGAGGGGACCCAGTCCTTGTCCATGTGTTCGAATTCATTTCCCGGTATCATCCGGGTATCCGGATTCTTGAAATGCAGCATGACCCCGGTGGGGATGTGCCGGTAGTACCGGTTTTTCCCGGGCCGGAAATCCCTGAGCAGCAGAAAGCAGGCCAGTCCGGCACAGAATACCACTGCGGTCTCGAACATGGTGTCATACCCTCTGTAGTCCGCCAGCACGGCTGTGACCAGGTTGGGCACCTGGGTTTCTTCCACGATATTTTCAATGTAGTAATCCGACAGATGGGTGGATGCCGGAGATGCGGGATCTCCCCAGTTCGGCAGATCCATGGTGCCGTATATCAGCAATCCGCCGGTCAGACAGATAACGACAAATCCTAAAAGTTTCAATCTTTGCTCCTCCTGCTGGTCCGGAACACCGCTGCCACCAAAAACACCGTGCTCACACCCGCGCCTACGGACGCTTCAGTAAATGCCACATCCACCGCCCCCATGACCGCCCACAACAGGCACATCAAAAACGAATACGCGCTGAATAAAATAGCGGTTCCCAGAAGATCCCGGACGGTAATGGCGGCAATGGCACAGAAAATCACAAAGGTCAGTACGATCAGATCAATCGGCCACAGCATTCTTTGTTATTCCTTTTCCTTTTTTTGGGTCCAGGGCCGCAAACCGGCCCGCATGCCGGCATCCACGATGGAATGGGTGGCTGTCGGGCTGGCCAGGAACACAAAAAAGACAATCAAAAACATTTTGATGGACAGCAACACCATACCCAGAGACAGGTGGTGAAAATTATAGATCACCAGCCCGGCAACCATGGTAAAAATCCCCAGGGTATCCAGTTTGCCCGCCGGATGCAGCCGGGAGTAAAAATCAGGCATCCGCATGATTCCCACAGCCCCGCCGATAAAAAAAACCAGGCCCATGAGCAGACACGACACCGACAGAATATTGATAATTATATGCATCATTACTCCATGAATGATTCTTCATACAGGCCTTTGCGTTTATGAAAGTACCGGGAAGCAGCCAGTACCGCCACAAAATTTAAAAACGCATAGGCCAGGGCAATATCCACAAACATATCCACCCGTTCATACAAATAGCCGATCAGCAAAAGCAGCACAACGGTTTTGCTGCCGATGGCGTTCACGCCCACCAGGCGGTCCAGCACCGTCGGCCCCATCAGACAGCGGTACAGGGGCAGAATCATGATCAGACAAAGTCCCACGGCAATGCAGGAAAAAAAATAGATCATCTGTTTTCTCCAAAAACCTGTGCCACCCGGTCCCGCATCACGCCGGGCAATCCTTCAGCGCTTTTCCGGTCAATGGCATGAACCCGGAACCCGCCTTCGGCATTGGCAGTGATGGTCACGGTTCCGGGCGTCAGGGTAATGGCATTGGCCAGGGTGGTGATGGCGATATCTGACTTCAAACCGGTTTGAAATTGAATGATATGGGGATCGATCAACTGATGCATCCGGGGATGAAAGACCAGATACAGCATGTGAAAATTGGCTTTGATGATTTCCACAATCAGCCAGGGCGCATATTGACAAAACCGGAGAAACACTTTGATATCCTGAATCACAGCCCCGGCAAACAGCAGATCATGGAAAAACCAGGCAATGGACAGACTGGACAACACGCCCAGTCCCAAAAGAAGCGGTTCAAAATACCCGGACAAAACAATCCAGGTGATAAACATGAATACAAAGGTGATCATAAATGAAAAAAAACCTGCCTGATTTTTTTCATTTCCATTTTTCTGCATCACCCAAGCCCCCTTTATGAATTTTTTTTTGATATTTCTCAGTCATGTCAAACCGATTTTCACAGACCTGTCCGTCGATATTTTTTTAAAAAAATGAAATAAGACCCTACTTTTCCACGCCGTAAAGATGCCGGAATTTCTGAAATAATTTGGATACAGGCCCTTTGGCCGCATGGGATGTATCCGAAGGATCCTGTTTTGATTGATTTGCAACACGATGATCATATGCCGCTTGAATGGTTTGGATCAACGTATCCATATCCACGGGTTTGGAAAGAAATTTGAATGCATTGTATTTGCCGCTTTCCAGGGCGTTTTCCACACTGCCATGCCCGGTGAGAACGATACAGGGCAGATCCGGCTGAAGATCCTTGAGCAGTTTCTGCACCTCGATGCCGTCAATACCGGGCATCTGCAGATCCACGACCGCCACGTCAAAGGGTGTCTTTGCTGCAGCCGCCACCCCTTCTTCACCGGAAAAGGTCGTTGTCACCTCAAATCCTTCCAGAGACATCCGTTTGGTCAGATACTTCAAAAAGGTCTGTTCATCATCTATAAATAAAATTTTCATTGTCATTCCATTGATATCAAGTTGGCACGCATTATCGCTTGACCGGAAACAACAGGCACGGATAAGCGGATTTATCGGCAATGTTCCTGGATATCGATCCCAGCCACCGCTCGGCCAGAGCGGTCCGGTCACTGAAGCCCAGCACGATCAGCGTTGCCTGGTACTCTCTGGCCGCCTTGAGAATTTCGGTTTCCGGATCCCCTACATATACATGGGGTCTGGCAGATATGCCTTTCTGGTCAAATTCGTCACACAGATCTTCCAGCCGGTTCCGTTCTTTTTTCCGCACCGACTGCACCTCATGGGTATCTGAGGATTTCAGATCATCCTCATCCACTACGTGCATCAGATGAAGTTCTCCGATCACCTCCCCCAGTTCCTTGAGGCAGTCGACCGCTTTTTCACTGCTGTTGGACCAGGATGTGGCAAACAACGGCCGTTCAAACAGTTTTGCCGGCACCATTTTGTCTTCGGCCAGATGTTTGAACACCAGAATGGGGACAGGAGAGCGGCGGGTCAGTTCCGTGATGTCGGATCTGGAATACAGCTGTTCCAGCTTTCCTTTCTGGGATCGGCCGATAACGATCAGATCCGGTTTTTCCTTGTCCACCACGTCCAGAATTTTGGGGATCAAAGACGCGACTTCAATGTAGGCACCCACTTCCATGCCCAGTTCAAACAGATTCTCAGCCCAGTCGATGAAGCGGATGTTGGCCATTTCCTTAAGCCGGACCGCATCTTCTTTGGAATATCCCTTACCCCGGCGCATGGCCACTTTTTCCCGCTCGATCACATTCAAAAATATCACATGTTCCAGCCCGGATTTTCTCATATCCAGAAGTGAATGCAATGCATCATAGCAAAGGCTTTCAAACTTGGTCACAAACAACATTTTTTTTATTTTCATGAGACCTCCTGTCTTTGCCCCCACAGACCGGCCGAAAGCGGTGCCGGCCATCTGAGGAACCGCAGATCACGCAAGTTTTTTTCTGATGGCATCCACAAGTTCCTGGGGTTCCACCGGTTTTTCCAGATAAATGTCGGGTTCCGGCACTTTTTCCCCTTTAAACTCTTCCAGGGCTTTCTGGGATTTGAGAAAAGACCGGAGCGCAATCCCCGTGAACATGATCACCGGAACGGTTTTCAAGGCATCGTCTGTTTTCAGTTGCCGGTACAGGCGGATCCCGCTTCCCCGGGGCATGAGCACATCTAAAATGACGAGATCCGGCTGATGTTTCAGTATCATCTCAAGGCCTTCCACACCATCACACGCCACCAGGGGGGTATACTGATTTTCTTCCAGAACCGTGACCACAAATGATCTCACATCCGGATCATCATCCACCACCAGTATTGTTTTACCCATATCACACCTCTTTACTTGTCATTTTCATCCCGGCCTGTTTCAGGCCTCTCAGGCAGCGTTATCGTAAACATAGAGCCATACCCCAAACGGGTATCAATGTCAATGGTACCCCGGTGCTCCTCCACCAGTTTTTTGGTCACCAGCAGTCCCAGGCCGGTTCCTTTTCCCCCTTTGGAACTGAACATGGGGGTAAACAGTTTGGCCCTGGTTTGATCATCCATACCGCATCCATTGTCTTCAATCTCGAACACAGCGGCTCCGTCATCGGTTTTTCCGGTTCGAATCTCCACTTTGAACCGCCGGTCCGGATCTTCCTCCTGCAGACAGGCATCCATGGCATTGTTCACCAGGTTCAACAGGGCCCGGTGAACGGTTCCGGGATCCAGCCACATCTGTCCCAAATCCGGATCACACCGGGTGGTGATTTCGATATCATTGGCTGCGGCAACATCCAGTACCAGATCTTTCACCTCGGTCACGATTTCATTGGGGGAACACAGTTCAACTTCAGGGGTCCGTTCCTTGGAATAGGTGAGCATATCCTGGGTCAGGTTCGCCACCCGCTCGATATTCTTCTGAATGGTCCGCCACCCGGTTTTGATCTTTTCCATGTTGTCATTCTGAAACCCCACATTCACGACATAGCTGCCGCCTTTCAGGCCGATGAGGATATTTTTCACATAATGGGCCAGGCCGGAAACGGTCTGGCCGATGGCTGCCATGCGTTCAGACTGGATCAGCTCTTTTTCCAGACGTTTGATTTCAGTCAGGTCCTGGAAAAAATTGACAATGCCCATAAATTCTTCTTTCTCATGGAGCGCGCTGGTCGCGTATCTGACCGGAATCTGCTTATTGTTCCGGGTTTCAAGGATCATTTCCTTCCATGGCATCTCTCCCCGGTCATGCACCTTGTTTTTGGCTTCGGATCTGAAAAAAGCGGCCAGTTGAGGAGGATAAAGCTCATCAATGGTCATTTTGTTCAACACATTTCTGGGCCTTTTCTCAAATATCCGGGCGGCTTCCGGGTTGTACACCACGATCTGCCAGTCCTGATCAAAAGCGACAATGGCATCATGGCTGGAATGAATGAGCAGCCGCTGAAAATTGGATTTGCGCCGGATTTCCACAGTGGCTTCCGCCACTTTTTCCTCCAGATCCTGGGTATAGGAGGCCAGCTGCTCCCGGATGCGGATCTTGGTCTGGGCCCGTTCCAGGGCAATGGCCAGGGCTTCGTCTCTCACCGGCTTGTTGATAAAATCACTGGCACCATACTGCAGCGCCGTGATGGTGGAGTCGATATCCCCGTGTCCCGTGACAATGATCACTTCCTTGTCCGGATCCAGGTCCTTGATTCGTTTCAGCAATTCCAGACCATCCATGCCCGGCATTTTGATATCGGTCACCACAATGTCCGGGGACTGTTTTTCAAACACGTCCAACGCTTCCTCACCGCTGGCTGCGGTGCAGGTGTCATATCCGTCACTTTTCAGAGACATGGACAACAATCTGACAATGGCCTGTTCATCATCCACAATCAATATTTTGTTGGTTGACATGGAATTTCCTATGTGACCGCAGGGAACTGGACCAGAAAGCACGATCCTTTCCCCTCCTGGGTTTCGACAATGATACTGCCTTTGTAATCCTTGACGATCCCGAAGCTGATGCAGGTTCCCAGACCGGTGCCCTTCCCCATTTCCTTTGTGGTGAAAAACGGTTGAAAGAGTTTGTTTTTCACCTCTTCACTCATACCGGTTCCGGTATCGGACACGGTCGCCACCACATGGCCATTCCGAGCAAAGGTTTTAATCGCCAATATTTTTTCAACCGGACCTTCGGCCCGGGCGGATTTTTCATCCATGGCATCGATGGCATTGGTCACCAGGTTGATGAACACCTGCTCCAGGCGGTTATGCTCGGCCCGGATATTGGGCAGATGCTCATCTAAATCCAGCACCACTTCAATGGAATGCACTGTGAGCTGGTGTCCCAGCACTTTGAACACATCCCGGATGGGATCGTTGATATCCAGTTTTTTCAGGTCCCGTTCCGACTGTCTGGAAAAATCCCTCACATGTTTGATCACACCGGCGGCCCGGGCCACATTTTCAATGATATCCTTGCTCATGTTCAGCAGATCTTCATCTGAAATCTTCACCCCTTTGTTCACCATTTTCTGGATCAGATCCGCACAGATCTGGATCACGTTCAAGGGCTGATTGATCTCATGGGCCATGCCGGCCGCCATGGTACCCAGGGTCGCCAGTTTCCCGGCCTGGATCAGCTGGGTTTCCTTTTCCACGCTTTCAGTCATGTCGGTGGTGGACGCAATGAGCACCACCCGCTGGCTGAACATCACTTTAACCATTTTGATGTTCACGAAAAACGCCTGACCGCTTTTCCTGTAATGCCGTTTTTTGGTAAACAGGATAGACCCGCCCTGGGGCAGATCCAGCATGTTCTGTTTGAGGGTATCATCGGTTTTTTCCCCGATTTCCAGAAACGAGGTTCCCATGAGTTCGGATTTGTCATATCCGTAATCCTCCAGAACCCGATGGTTTACATCCAGGATCTCAAACGTCATACTGTCGATGATAAAAATGGGGTTGGGATTTTCGTTGAACAAGGACCGGTATTTTTCTTCGGATTTCCGGTATTTTTCATGAAGCTTGGCCAGCGCCTGATCCTGAAGCTCAATTTCCTCCTGGGCTTTTTTATCCTCGGTTCTGTCCCGCAATGTCTGAATCGCGCCGATGATTTTGCCTTCAGGGGATTTAATGGGTGCGGCTGTGAAAAAAATCCATTTTCCGTCTGTTCCCATATGGGGGAAAAATTCTTCCGCCTCATAAGCCCCGTTGATGATTTTGCACTTTCGCCAGGCATTGCCGTAATATTTTCGAACGGTTTCATCACTGGTATGGTCCACCACCATATCTGCAAGCACGGGGCGTTTTGATGATCGAAACGGCACCCACTGCCGGTCGGTTCCCACCAGCTTATAGGCCGGATATCCGGTGAGTTCCTCGCATGCGGCATTCCAGTGAGTAATGATATGTTCATTGTTGATGATAAAGGTGGGAATCATGCTTCCCTGGATGATCTGACTCAACTCTTTTTCGATCTTCCGCAGATCGTGACGCTCCTGTTCCAGAAAGGAAATACGATTTTCAGCAATTTCGTTGATCCGGCGGGAAAACTGATCAAACA
>CALGAJ010000322.1 GCA_937951975.1 uncultured Desulfotignum sp. | reverse complement strand
CCCCATCCGGGGCGGATTCGTGCAACAGGCGTTTGAATTGCCCCCAGGGCATGCCCGTTATTTCAAAAAGGTGTCCCCTTTTTCAAAATCCCCTTCCGCAAACCGGGTGTACCGCAGGGGATTGTCCTGATTCGCCAGTTTCCCGGTCACCAGGTCGGCGATCCGCTTGCCCGCACCGGGGGACAGCATGACCCCGGCCCAGTAGCCGCAGTTGAGATAAAACCCCTCAACGCTTCCGGACGGCCCGATCAGAGGCTTGTCATCCGGGGTGTACACATACTGGCCCGCGGACACGTTGACATCTTCGGCCTTGAGGTTGTCAGCCACCTTTTCCAGGAACGGGTTGAGCCGGGAGACCCGGTGAATCGATTCAGCGGCAAAATCCCAGTCCGTGGGCAATTCGTCCGAAGGCGGGGATTCGGGTTCATCCGGATCCACCCAGGCGCACAACAGGCCGCCTGCTTCCGGGCGCCAGTACCCGTGGTTCACCAGGTCCACGGTAAAAGGAGCCGATGCCGGCAGGCCTGAATAATCGGTTTTGATATAGGCTTTCTGGCGCCGGACCGTGCGGACCGGCAGATCCAGTCCCGCCATTTTGCCGATGACGCCGGCATAGGGGCCGGCGCAGTTCACCATCACCCGGGTGGAGATGGTGCCCTTGTCGGTTTGAACGGCACAGACGCCCCGGCTGTCGGTCTGGATGCCGGTGACTTCGGTTTTCATGAAAAACCGGGCATCTGTTGCCCCTTTGGCAAACCCGTAGGTGGCCTCATGGGTGGACAGCCATCCGTCCCGTTCATTGAACGTGGCGCCTAAGGCTTCAGGCGCCAGAAACGGAAACCGCCGGTGCAGGTCGTCTGAGCCGATGTATTCCGCACCGGTCACACCGTTGGCATGGAACCGGTCCACGGCTTTTTTCAGGTCCGGCAGCTGGGATTCCTCATCCGTGACAAACAGGTATCCCCGCTGGGTCACGTGGATATCGATATTGGAGAGACCGACGACATCCCTGAAATTCTCAAACATTTCCACGCTGGTCAGGGCCAGGTCGGCCATGGGTTTTTCCGTGAACTGGGTTCTGAAACACTCGGCACTGGCCGCCGTCGTGAGGCTGGACAGGGCATCTCTTTTTTCCAGAAGAATGGTGGTGATGCCGGCTTTCGACAGCCAGAACGCGGTGGCCGCCCCCACGATGCCGCCGCCGATGACCACGGCATCGGCTGTGATGGTGCCGAATTGACTGGGTATAGTAATCTCACTCATGATGTTTTCCTTTTTTTTCAAAGTTCTGCAAGCGTTTCATGTGTTGCTGGCCGTTATTTGCCCCGGATTTTTGCCATGTACCGGTCCAGATCTTTTTGAATGCCGGGATCCATGTCCGGGGTCTTAAAATTGGCCAGGATCTCCTTGTATTTTGCATTGGCCTGCTGTGTCATGGACAGGCTGCCTTTGGCGGTCCAGGCGTCGAAATTGCGGCGTTCCTCCATCATGGGGGCGTACAGCTCGGATCTGAAATACTGGAATGTGTGGCGGTTGGTGAGGTATTCGCCGCCGGGCCCCACCTGGTCGATGACATCCACGGCCAGTTTTTCCGGGAGAACCTCTTCCCCTTTTTTGATGCGCCGGCACATGCCCATCATTTCCGCATCGATCATGAATTTTTCATAGGACGCGGTCATGTATCCTTCCAGGATACCGGCCGAGTGCAGGACGAAATTGATACCGGACAGGCACGCCATCTGCAGGCTCATCATGGACTCGAACCCGGCCTGGGCATCCACGGTCTTGGCATCGGTCAAGGCCCCGCCCCCCCGGGACGGCAGGTTGTAGAACCGGCCCATCTGGGCCGTGGCCGCCGTGTTCACCGCCATTTCCGGGGCCCCGATGCTCAGGGTGCCGTAATGCATGGCCGCGGCGGAAGACGACCCGGCAAAGATCACGGGGGCGCCTTCTCGGACCAGCTGGGCCAGGCAGATGCCGGCCAGCACTTCCGCGTTCTGGACCACCAGGGTGCCTTCCATGGTCACGGGTGTGGTGGCCCCGGCAATGGACAACGAGGAGATCAGCTGGGGCATGGCGGCCTCGGCATAGGTCATGATGCCGGCACACATCTTGTCGTCAAATCCTAAAGGTGTCAGACTGGTGAGAATGGAGACAAAAGGCGGTTTTTTGGCCATCTCTTCTCTGGAACCGAACACCATGGACGCCATATCCAGGGTCTGCACCGCATCCGGACCGTTGGTGCCGGCACCCATGAACGGTTTGTCCGACAGGGTCATGGCCGCGTATATCCGCTCCGCGTTCCGGATCTCCACCGGAATGTCGTTGGGTTCCACCATCATGCCGCCGGTGATGTCAAAATAGGGAATGGCACAGGCCAGTTTCGCAAAGTTCTTGAAATCCTCCAGGGTGCCGGACCTTCGGCCATGGTCCAGGCAGTTGACAAACGGAGAACCGTAACAGGGCATGAACGCGATGTTATCCCCGCCGATCACCACATTGTTTTCCGGATTTCGGGCATACAGCGTGAACCGGGACGGGGCTTTTTTGATCTGTTCCTCCACAAACTTCCGGGTGAAGAAAACCCGGAACCCGTCCACTTTGCAGCCCGCCTTTTTAAACAGGTCCAGGGCCGGTTCGTACTTGAAGTTCATGCCGGTTTTTTCCAGCACCGTCATGGTGGCATCGTGGATCTGTTCGGTTTCCGCTGACGTGAAATATTCGAAAAAAGCCATAAAATATCCTTACATATTCGGGTTGATAAAAAAATGCCGGCCGGTTGTTCAAATTTTGAATTATTCAGCATATTTTGTGCCAGTGTATGCCATGGTCGTGAGACATGCCTGAAAACAAAGGGAATAAAGGACCTTTTATTTTTAGTGTGTTATGACTAAAATTTGCCAGGGGTCAAAAATATAAAAAATTTTTTATATAACTTGATTTTTTTCGTCAATTCATGCATGTCACAGAGGAAAGGCAATAAATAGATGAAACATTAAAAAAATTTGATTTTCTGTGAAGGGATTATGGAGCGGATCAGTTTTGAAGATATCGATATTTACAGTGTCCTGTCTTCCATGCATGAAGGTGTGGTGATTGCCGATATCACCGGGAAAGTGATATTTTTCAATCAGACTCAGGGGCAGATCGATGATATCTCGCCGGCCGATGCCACCGGAAAAAATCTTCTGGACATTTATCAGCTGACCCCGGAAACCAGCCCGATCATGCGCTGTCTGACCACCGGCGATCCCATTATCAACGAACCCATGGTCTACCGTACCCGTTTAGGCCGGGTGAGCAATATCCTGTCCAATGCATTCCCTTTGTACAAGAGTGGACAGCTTATCGGCGCGATTACCTTTTCCAAGGAATATCAGTTACTAGAAAAGGTCATTTTATCCAGAACCGCTTCAGAGAAGCCAATTGCCAAAACATCTTCCAACGGCACCCGGTTTTCCTTCAAGGATATCATTGCCTCGGATCCTCAGATGCGTTCGGCCATCCGCATGGCCCGCATGTCGGCCGGGTCTCCTTCCCCCATCATGATTTCCGGAGAAACCGGGACCGGCAAAGAATTGTTTGCCCAGTCCATCCACAACCACAGCCCCAGAAAAAAGAAACCGTTTATTCCGGTCAACTGTGCCGCCATTCCGGAAAACCTGCTGGAAGGCATCCTTTTCGGCACCTCCCGGGGGTCGTTTACCGGTGCCATTGACAAGCCGGGTCTGTTTGAACAGGCCAACGGCGGCACCATTTTTCTGGATGAACTCGATGCCATGCCGCTGACCCTTCAGGTCAAGCTGCTTCGGGTCATTCAGGAGAAAAAAGTCAGAAAGCTGGGATCTCTCAAGGAAATTGATCTGGATGTAAAAATTCTGTCTTCTGTAGGACAGCCACCGCTTAAGATTATTCAAAGCGGTTCTCTTCGCATGGACCTTTTTTACCGCATGGGCGTTGTTTCCATCATGCTGCCGCCGTTGAAAGACAGACAGGGCGATATGGCGTCCTTGATTGCCCATTTTATTTCCAAATACAACCGGGCATTGCAGGAAAACGTGGAAACCATTTCTCCTGAAGTCGCCGCTTTGTTTGCCGGATATCGATGGCCGGGAAATGTCCGGGAACTCGAACATATTATCGAAGCTGCCATGAATATGGTGGACGGCACCCGTGTCATTCATCTGTCTCACCTGCCGCCTCATATATTCAGTTTTGCAGATAAACAGACGCCGAACCGGTTGCCGGCCGGCCCGGGACATCCCTCAAAGACCGGCACCGGCCTGATGGAAACCCAGAAATCTCATGAACAGCAGATGCTTGTCAATGCCTTGACCCGTTCCCGGGGAAATGCGGCCAGAGCAGCCCGGTCTCTGGGGATATCTCCCCAGTCCTTTCATTACAAGCTGAAAAAATACCGCCTCAATCGGAAGGATTATATGAATCAGAAGCCCATGTAAATTTGGCAAAATATTTGACAGTAAAATGAAAATTTTTTTAATATTTTGTCAATGATTGCTTTCAGCGGTCAGAGGTGATATTTGGTTTTTAGAAAAAAAACATTAAAATTTTATCCGAAATATCAAGGTTTCCTAAATTTAATAAAGCAATCAATGGGTTTCCCGAGAAATCCTGATTGATAACTGGTACATAATCTGCATGCATTTAAACAGAAGTTTGGCGGGTATGCGAAAAATCGCAAACAAAAAAACTTAAATTTGGAGGAGATCGTTATGGGTACGAAAAAAATTCTACAGATTGTCGCGTGTGTCATGGCTGTGCTGTTTTTTGCCGGCGGACAGGCGTTTGCCGCGGACAACGTCCTGAAGGTCGGGGTACTGGGACCGTTTACCGGGCCTTCCGCCCAGAATGGAAAGGAGTTCCAGGCCTCTGTGGAAATGGCCATGGAAGCCATCGATTACACGGTGGGCGATTACAAGATCGAAGTGGTGTGGGTTGATTCCCAGTCCGATCCGGCAAAGGCCGCCAGTGCCTATGCCGAAGCGGTGGAAGGCAAAGGAATCCAGGCCGGCGTGCTCAACTGGCATTCTTCCGTCGCTGTATCGGTCATGGATGTGGCGGCCCAGTACAAAGTGCCCCATATGTTCGGTTTCGGTGCTTCTGAAGTGGTGAACGAAAAATGGCAGGCCGATCCGGAAAAATACTCCTACTGGGGTGGTAAAGGCTGGCCCGTGCCCGCCAAGCTGGAAGGCAATTATGTTGAATGCATCAACGAGGTGATTGAAAAAGGCACCTGGAAGCCCAAAAAGAAACTGGCCGCCATTTACGGCGAAGACACCGACTGGGGCCGCAGTGCGGGCGGTGCATATAAGGATGCATTGCTGGCCAGCGGCTGGGAGATTTATGCTGAAGAATATTTCCCCATCACCCAGACCGATTTCTATCCCCTGCTTGCCAAATTCAAAAGCGCCGGTGTCGAACTGCTGGCCGGAACCTCCACGGCGGCTCCGTCTTTGACCGCGTTTGTGAAACAGTATGCGGAAGTGGGGAACCAGGGCGTTCTGATCGCATCCGGTCTGGGCTGGATCGGTGACTGGTACAAAATGACCGGCCCGGGATCCGATTATGTGCTGGATTCCATTCCCCAGCTGACCACCGCCGAAGCCCAGCAGTGGGCCGAGGATGTCAATGCCAAATACGGGTTCAACCCCAGCCCCTCCTCCGGAGGCCTTTCCTATGACGGTATCCGCATGTTCATCAAGATCCTGAACCGGGCCTATGAAGTGTACGGCAAACTGGACAAGGAAACCATTCACAACATCATGGTGGAAGAAGTCAATACCGGTAAGCTTACCTATGGCAAGGCCGACGGTGCCATCATCATGAATGAATACAAATATACCCCGGAAACCATGCCGGACATGGTGGTGGGTCCAGATGCCTACTTTTTTCCCATTCTTCAGTACAAGGCCGGAAAAGGTTACATTGTTTTTCCGGAATCCTGGAAGCAAAAGGATTTTGAGATGAAATAGCAGGCAATGATCCTGAAAACAGAGGATTGAAATTTTTTCAATCCTCTGTTTGTTTCAACGCGATTTAATGTAAGGAATATACCGACGTGATTGTATTGGAAACCCAGAACCTGACCAAAAAATTTGGTGGGCTGACAGCTGTGAATGCCGTCTCCATGACCATCAATCAGGGTGATGTCGTGGGCTTGATCGGACCCAACGGGGCCGGGAAGACCACGTTCATCAATGCGATCTCCGGCCTGAATCCGCCCACATCCGGGAAGGTCACGATGTTCGGCAAGGAGACCACCGGCCTGGCACCTGAAAAAATGTGCCGCCTGGGGTTATCCCGCACGTTTCAGATCCCCAGCCCGTTTCCCAAGATGACGGCCATTGAGAGTGTGATGACCGCTGCTATTTTCGGCAATACCTCCGGCAGAATCAAGGATCCGGCCGCCCATGCCCGGGACATGCTGGCGTTTGTGGAATTTCCGCTGGCTGAAACCGTGGTGGCCGAACATCTGAACACGGTACAGCTCAAGCGTCTGGACCTGGCCCGTGCCCTGGCATCTGATCCAAAGCTGCTGTTCATGGATGAGATGGCGTCCGGACTGAGCGAAGGGGAGCTCAAGGATATCATGAGAATTATCAATAAAATCAGTGATAAAGGCATTTCCATTCTCATGATCGAACATATCATGCAGTTGATCATGGCGGTCTGCAACCGGCTTCTGTGCATTCAGTTCGGCACAAAAATTGCTGAAGGTCCCACCCAGGAAGTGGCCAATGATCCCACCGTGGCAAGGGCCTACCTTGGTGATGAGGCGGACAAATAATGGTACTAGAAAATATAATGGAGTGCTTATGCTGTTAGAAGTCACCAATCTGAATGCCGGGTATGGGTACTTGCAGATCCTGCGGGATGTGTCGCTGCATATTAACAAAGGGGAATATGTGGGAATCGTCGGCCCCAATGGTGCGGGGAAAAGCACGTTCATGAAAACCGTTGCCGGCCTGCTTTCTCCCATGAGCGGCCGGGTGATGTTCAATGGTGAAGATATCACCGGATTGAGCGGCTCGGATGTTTCCAGAAAAGGGATTGCCTTTGTGTCCGAAGAAATGAATCTGTTTGTCAACATGACGGTGCAGGAAAATTTGTATATGGGCGCCTATAACATCAAAGAAAAGAAACGGCAGAACGAGCGGTTGGAGTTCGTGTTTGAACTGTTCCCCCGTCTGGCGGAAAGGAAAAAACAGCTGGCCGGTACCATGTCCGGCGGTGAGCGTAAGATGCTGGCCATCGGAAGGGGCATGATGTCCGATCCTTCCCTGATGCTGGTGGATGAGCCGTCTTTCGGTCTGGCCCCCCAGCTGACCGCCAATGTGTTTGAATCCCTGGACGTGCTGATGAAAAACGGGGTGACGATACTGCTGGTGGAACAGAATGTGACCAAAACCCTGGCCGTCACCCACCGGGGATATGTGCTGGAAAACGGAAAAATCGTTCTGGAAGGCAAAAGTGCGGATCTGGCTGAAGACAGTTATGTTCGAAAGGTCTTTTTGGGTGTTTAATCAAAGGTGGGAGAAATAACGTCATGTCAAAAAATATGTTAGCCGGCCCATGGTTCTGGATGCGGACAGCGCCGGGCATTTCCATTGTCACCGCAGTGGTGGTAGCGGTCATTGCCACTGTTCAGTCCGGCCCTTATGTACTGGTGAATGTGGTGGTGACCGGGGGGATGCTTGCCCTGGTGGCCACCGGTCTGACCCTGATGCTGGGGGTGTTGAACATCCCCATGTTCGCCCATGGGGAGTATTTCATGATCGGCTCCCTGACCGCCTATTATATCTTTACCCCCATCAGCGCGTTCATTATGGAGCATCCGGAATCCTGGCTGGTCACCTTCGGTCCGATCATCGCCATTTTAGGGGCCATGATCGGCGGTGCGATTGCGGGCATCATTTCTGAGAAACTGGTGTTCGGGCCTTTGCGCCGGCGCTCCACGGACAACTGGGTCATGAACTCCTTTCTTTTGACCGTGGGTGTAAGTGTGCTGCTGGTCAATCTGCACCAGCTGATTTTCGGCGCGGATTTCAAGGGTATTGTGGGATACTGGCAGGGCATGCCCGTATCCATCGCCGATGTGTATATCTCAAAGGACCGGGCCATGGCGTTTGTCATATCTGCGGTGATCGTGGCGCTGTTTTATCTGTTCATGACCTACACCCGGACCGGCATGGCTATCCGGGCTGTGTCCCAGGATATTACCGGGGCCGAGATCGTGGGTATTGACATCGAAAAGATCGTGATGCTCACCATTTCCCTGGCCTGTGCCCTGGCGGCCGTGGCCGGCGGCAGCCTGCTGTTCATGTATCCCTCCTATCCCACCGTGGGACTGGAACCGCTTTACATGGCCTGGTTCGTGGTCATCCTGTCGGGCCTGGGCAATATCCTGGGCGCCGTGGCCGGGGCCTTCATGGTGGCGCTGCTCAAGGTCATCACGGTGGAGTATGTGGGGGCCGGCTGGGACTTTGTGGTGCCCTCGGCGTTGATCATGCTCATTCTGATTTTCAAACCCAGCGGAATCTTCGGATCTGATGTCCGCGGTGTCCTGGATAAATAGAGCCCAGCAGATAAGGAGACAGTATGGATACGATAAAAAATGAGCTTCAAATGAATGCCTTTGACAGGGTCCTGGACAAGCTGTGCCTGACGCCCATCGGGTTGGCCGGACTGATTCTGCTGCTGGTGCTGCCGTTTATCCCGCCTTTCAACCAGGAATACATGCTCAGATGGCTGATCTACTGCGGGTTTGTGGCGGCCATGAGCGTGGGGTTCGATTTTACGGCCGGATTCATCAACATCGTCAATTTCGGGTATATGGCCGTGGCGGGCACCGGGGGATACACCTCCGGATCACTATGGTGGTGGGAGGCATTTCTTCAGCAATCCTCGGTTTGATCATCGGCATGATTTCCTTGCGCCTGCGGGGTATTTTTGCCGCCTGTCTATCCTGGTTTTTCGGCCTGGCAATGATGGGGCTGGCCATCAAGATGGTCTGGCTGACCCGGGGACCTCTGGGTCTCAGAACTCCGCGACTGTTTGAAACGGAATCCAATGTCCCGTTTTATTTTTTGATCATCATTCTGGTATATCTTACATACCTGGTATGCAAATGGGTGGTGCGGTCGAAAATGGGCCTGGCATTCCAGGCCATCGGGCAGAACATGGATGCGGCGAGAACTTCCGGCATAGACCCGGTATTTTACCGGGTGTTCAATTTCACCATGTCCTGTGCCATCGCCGGGGTGCTGGGGGGATATTATGCCCATTTTTACGGCATTCTGACTCCGGATATGATGCATACATCCAAGACCGTGGAAATTCTGGCCGTGGCTTATATCGGTGGCCGGGGAAGTTTGTGGGGCGGGGCCGTGGTGGCGTTCCCCTTCATATTTCTCATGGAGATCGTGCGGTCCACCCTGTCGAATCTGCCCGGGCTGAACCTGGTCATTTACGCCCTGGTGCTGATTCTGGTGATGATCTATTACCCCGGGGGATTTTCTTATTTTTACGATACCCATATACGGCAGCCCAAAAACCGGGCGCTGCGGTATTTTTTAAACGGCAGAGAAGCAAACGCATAGTGTATAAAACAACAAAGGAGAGAGAACAACTATGAAAACACAAGCAAGAGCGGTTGTGATCGGTGGGGGCGTTATCGGCGTCTCCGTGGCGTATCACCTGGCAAAATATGGCTGGAAAGACGATGTGGTGCTGGTGGAAAAACATGAACTGACTTCCGGATCCACCTGGATGGCCGCTGGAAACGTGTCTTTTTTCCATTCCAATTTCTACGGCACCCAGGTGAACAAGAAAAGCATCGAGATTTACAAGGAACTGGAAAAAGAAACCGGTCAGCCGGCCGGCTGGCATACCACCGGTTCCATCCGGACCGCGGACAACCCGGGCCGGATGGATGAGCTGGGATATGCCTATTCCATGAACCGGTGTCTGGGCCTGGATGTGTCTTATGTGACCCCGGAAGAGATGAAAAAACTGCATCCGTATATGGAGATTGACGGGTTGATCGGCGGCCTGTACTGGCCGGATGACGGGGATGTGGACCCCAACTCCGTGACCCAGGCCATGGCCAAGGGGGCCCGGCAGAACGGGGTGGAATTCAACCTGCACACCCGGGTGACCGGGATTTATCAGAAAGACAACGGCGAATGGGTGGTGAAAACCGACAAAGGCGACATCACCTGTGAACATGTGGTGAACGCCGCCGGCCTGTGGGCACCTGAGGTGGCGAAGATGGCGGGTCTGGAAATTCCCTCCATCGCCATTGCCCATACCCATATTCTGTATGAAAAGATCCAGGCCATTGACGAGGCCGAAGGATACCTGCCCCTGGTGCGTGATCCGGACAAATCCATTTACCTGCGCCAGGAAATGGATTCCCTGATTCTGGGGATGTATGAAGCCAACGGCCAGCAGTGGAAACGCAACGGCGTGCCCTGGGATTATGCCCAGGAGGAACTGAATCCGGATCTGGACAACATTGCCGACTGCATTCAGGCCGGTATCGACCGGTTCCCGATTCTGGGGGACACCGGGTTCAAGCACATCACCGCCGGTCCCATCACCTACACCCCCAACGGCGATCCCCTGGTGGGACCGGCCGCGCCTCTGAAGAACTTCTACCATGCCTGCGGATACAGCTTCGGCATCACCCAGGCCGGCGGCATCGGGCACTACCTGGCCGGGTGGATCATGAACGGAGAACCGGAGATCGATCTGTGGCCCATGGATTCCAGGCGGTATGGCTCCTATGCCAACTGGGCCTACAACACCGAAAAGATCGCGGACACCTATCCGCGTCTCTATTCCACCATCTATCCCAACGAGTTCCGGGATGCGGCCCGGCCCAACCGCACCAGCCCGATCTATGAATATCAGAAACAGGCCAATGCGGTGTTCGGCGACTATTACGGCTGGGAATGCCCCAACTATTTCCCGCCCAAGGGAGAAGACGGGTATGAAGAACCTTCCTGGAGACGGTCCAATGCCTTCAAGCATGTGGGCGCCGAGTGCAAGCATGTGATGGAAAAAGTGGGCATCATCGATCTGACCCGGTTTGCCAAGACAAAGATTTCCGGGCCCGGCGCCAAAGCCTGGCTCAACAACATGACCTGCCAGAAAGTGCCGGAAAAAGACGGCCGGATTGCGTTAAGCCCCATGCTGGACCACAACGGCAATTTCAAGACCGACATGACCGTGACCCGGGTCAATGAAAACGAGTTCTTCTGCGTGACCGCGTCTGTGGGGAAAAAACATGATCAGCACTGGATGCTGGAAAACCTTCCCACAGACGGGTCGGTGGGCATGGAGGATCTCACCTACCAGATGGGATGTCTGGTGGTGGTGGGTCCCAAATCCCGGGAGGTTCTGGCCAAAGTGGCCTACGATGACGTGTCCGGCGAAGCGTTCAAATTCGGAACCTCCAAAGAGATTTTCGTGGGCCGGACCAAGTGCCGGGTGAACCGCATGAACTATGTAGGGGAACTGGGATTTGAGATCTTTCATCCCATCCAGCATCAGATCACGCTGTACCATGATCTCATGAATGCCGGCGCGGATGCGGACATCCGGCTCATCGGCATGCATGCCATGGATTCCATGCGCCTGGAAAAAGGGTATCTGGCATGGAAGAGCGAAATGAATGTGCATCACACTCCCCTGGAAACCAATGTGGCCTGGACCGTGAAAATGGACAAGGAGTTCATCGGCAAAAAAGGCCTGGAAAAACAGAAAAGCGAAGGCATTCCCAGAAAACTGGTGTGCCTGGTGGTGGATGTCAAGGATTCCGATGCCTTCGGGTACAACCCGATTTTCGCGGGCGAAGAACGGGTGGGCATGACCTCGTCCGGCGGGTACGGTCACCGGGTGGAAAAAAGCATTGCCCTGGGGTATGTGCCGCCGGAACACGCCAAAGAGGGAACCCGGCTGGAAGTGGAGATACTGGGCCGCAAACGCAGTGCTGTTGTCTCAGCCATGCCCCTGTATGATCCAAAAAACGAAAAAATGAAAAGTTAACATCGATAGTTTGAGGGTTAAGATATGAAAATCTGTGTGTGTGTGAAACATGTGCCGGACACGGCCGCTACCATCAAAATTGAAGGAGATGCCGGATTCAAGGATTCGGAAATCAAGTTTGTGGTCAACCCGTATGATGAATACGGGATTGAAGAGGCGGTCAAACTGGCGGAGAAAAACGGCGGTGAGGTGGTGATCGTCACCGTGGGTAAACCCGAGGCAGACGCCACCATCCGGTCGGCCCTGGCCATGGGGGCGGAAAGAGGGATTCTGGTGACCACGGACAGCCAGTTTCTGGATGCAACCCTGACGGCCAAGGCCCTGAAAGCAGCCATGGAAAAAGACGGGCTGCCGGATCTCATATTCACGGGCAAGGGATCCGTGGATTCCGAGACCTTTCAGACCCAGTACCGGCTGGCCGGGTATCTGGGTGTGCCCGTGGTCAATGAAGTCAGCAAATTGACCGTGGACGGCGGTAATGCCGTGGCTGAACTGGAAGTGGGCGGCGGTGATAAGCAGGTGATTGAAATGAAACTGCCGTGCGTGATCGGGGCCACCAAAGGATTGAACGAACCCAGATATCCCAAGTTTCCCGATATCATGAAAGCCAAGAAAAAGAAAATCGACCAGATGAGTCTGGCGGATCTGGGAATCGATGCTGCGGCCCGAGCCGTGACCCTGGAAAAACTGGAGCCGGTGCCGGAAAGATCAGGCGCCAAGATGATCGAAGGATCCGTGGAAGAACAGGTCACTGAGCTGATCCGGGTTCTCAAGGAAGATGAAAAGGTTTTATAAAACAAGGAGAGTATTGTTATGGCCAGGACTGGCATATTGATAGAAACTGAAAACGGAACCGTCAAGGACACATCGCTGGGAGTGATGACCGCTGCACAGGGCCAGGAAATCATTGCTCTGGTGACCGGTGCCGATCCGTCGGCCCTGAAGGACAAACTGGCGGAGTATGGCGCGGCAAAAATCGTGAAGCTCTCGGCATCCGGCGGGGATGTCACCGCCTCACCGGACCTGCTGGCCGAAGCCCTGGCTGCCGCTGTCAGAGAATTTGATCTGACCGCGCTGCTGGGAACGGCATCCGCTGCCGGCAAAGACCTGTTCGCACGCCTTGCAGCAGCCATGGATCTGCCCCTGGTGTCCGACTGTGTGGCCCTGGATGTGGAAGCGAAAACAGCTAAAAAATCTCATTTTTCCGGCAAAACCTTTGCCACCCTTAAAGTGGATGCAAACGTGTTTCTGGCCACGGTGCGGCCCAATGCCATTGAGGCCAAGCCGGCCCCGGCCGCCGGGGAAACTGCAGAGTTCTCCGCCGACGTGACCGATCCGGGCAAACTGGTGATCAAAGAAGTGAAAAAGGGAGATTCCGACAAGATTGATCTCACGGAAGCACCGATCATCATCACCGGAGGCCGGGCCATCAAAGCAGCGGAAAACTACAAGATGCTGGAAGACTGCGCTGCCAAGATGGGTGCGGCTGTCGGTGCCTCCCGGGCAGCAGTGGATGCGGGGTACGCGCCCCATTCCATGCAGGTGGGCCAGACCGGGAAAACCGTGTCTCCCAGACTGTATATCGCCTGCGGGGTTTCCGGCGCGGTGCAGCATTTCGCCGGAATGAAAACCTCCAAGGTGATCGTGGCCATCAACGAGGACAAGGATGCCCCGATTTTTGCCAAATGTGACTACGGCATTGTGGGGGACATCTTTGAGGTGGTCCCTGTATTGACCGAAAAGTTATGATCTGACATCTAAAAACGCCGGGGTCTTGGAAAAAGACCCCGGCGTTTTTGTCAGGGAAAAGCTGCCGGCAGGCCGGGATAATCAACCAAATCAACATAAGAGAGAATCGTCATGAAGATACTTGTTGCCTATGACAAGAACACGTCCACTTCCAAGGTGCTGGACAAGGCCCTGAAACGGGCCAAAGAATCCAAGGCCTATGTGTATCTGGTTCGAACCTGCGCTCCGGATACCAAAGAACGGGAGATCCGGGAACTGGAGCACCGGCTCAATGAAATCCGGCAGGAGGTGTTCAAGAAACATGGCATCGACAGTGAAGTCCATATTCTGATCCGGGGACTGGCAGCGGGAGAGGATATTGTCCAGTATGCCTATGAAAAGGATGTGGATGAGATCATCATCGGAATCAAAAAAAGGTCCAAGGTGGAAAAGATGGTCTTCGGATCCACGGCCCAGTATATCATTTTAGAGGCCCATTGTCCGGTATTGACTGTAAAATAAATAATCGGCAATCTCAATTGTGCGGATTTTTAGAAGGGTGTCATTTTTATTATTCTAACCTTGTGGAATCCGGTAGAAGCCAAAAAGGTTTTTGATGGTACCGAATTATGGACCATAGAAAATTTTGACCTAATGTTAAGGAGGGTTTAACCTTGGAGACAAATGGTAAAAATAATGCGAAGATGACGTTTTGGATTGCACTTGTCGTAATGATTGTATTTGTAATTTTTGGTGTTTCCATGCCCGAGTCATTCGGTAAAGCAACGGATGCAGTATTCAAATACATGGTTGAAGCATGGGGCTGGGCTTTTATCTTTGGTGCCAGCATTTTCCTTTTCCTGGTTGTGTTTTTACTGCTCAGCCCTGTCGGTGAAATCAGGCTGGGTGGAGATGATGAAAAACCGGGATACTCCAATATGGCCTGGTTCGCAATGCTTTTCAGCTGCGGTATGGGTATTGGTTTGCTTTTCTGGGGCGTTTCCGAACCGATCTGGCACTATATGTGGCCGCCTCATGGTGAAGCAAAAACGGCGGGGTCCGTGCACCTGGCCATGCAGTACGCTTTCTTCCACTGGGGGTTTCATCCCTGGGCTATTTATGCGGTAGTTGCCGGTTCTCTGGCTTATTTTTCTTATCGCAAGGGATTACCGATGCTGCTCAGTTCCTGCCTTGAGCCGATCCTCGGCCGTAAGGGTATTGAAGGCCCCTGGGGGATGCTGATCAATATCATCGGTGTTTTTGCCACCATCTTTGGCCTGGCGACGTCTCTGGGTCTTGGGGCCATGCAGATTGGCGCCGGTCTGGAAGAATTGTTCGGCTTTGCAAGTGGCCCGGCTTTGTGGGTTGCCATCGTTATAATCACCTCGATTATAGCGCTTATCTCCACATCAACGGGTATTGACCGCGGTATTAAGTATCTCAGCCAGATCAATATTATCGTTGCTGTGTTGTTGATGCTGCTGGTATTTATTGTTGGTCCAACACTGTTCATTCTTAAACTGTTGACCCAGGCGACCGGTGATTACCTGCAGAATATTATCCAGATGTCTTTTGGTCTGGATGCTGCCGGCGCCGGCACAGAAGGCTGGTATAATGCCTGGACCGTTTTTTACTGGGCATGGTGGATCGCCTGGGCTCCCTTTGTCGGAACGTTTATTGCCCGTGTATCACGCGGACGCACCATCCGTAATTTTGTTGTCGGGGTCATGCTTGTCCCGGTGGCAGTAAGTATGGTCTGGTTTGCCGTCTTTGGCGGTTCTGCCCTGTACCAGACGCACTTTGCGGGGAATGAAGCAATTATGGCAGCTGTCAATAAAGACTCTGCCTTAGGTTTTTTTGCGGCACTGCAGGGATTCCCGGTATCCGGCCTGCTGGTTGCTGTGGCGATGTTCTCGGTGGCGATCTTTTTCATTACATCCTCCGACTCGGGGACCTATGTCAACGGCATGTTAACCTCTGGTGGAAACCCTGATCCCCCGCTGTACCTGCGTATAACCTGGGGGTCTTTACAGGGTGCTATCGCCGCAATTCTGCTTTTCACAGGCGGACTCAAAGCGCTGCAGACAGCTTCCATTATCGGTGGTTTCCCCTTCATGATTATCATGCTCCTGATGTTATACTGCCTGTTGAAATCCCTTTTTGGAGAATTGCGTGAAGGGACGCTGCCTATAGAAAAGCGGCGGATCATGGATGCCCTGGAAGAAATAAAGTCCGGCAAATAATATCAGCATGCAGATAAAGATAGTGAGTAGAAGGCCGCCCTTTCGGGGGCGGTTTTCTATATTGCTTCGCCAGGCATGGCCCGCAGCGCCTGACTGGCACAATCCGGATAACTTGGAGGTGAAAGTCCTCTAACCGATAATAGAATAGACAATGAAGCGGATCTTGAAAAAGAGGTCATTTGATTAACCCATAAAACAGTGAAGGGATTTTTTTTTATGAAAGACAGGTTTGATACCGATTATCAAGTCGGTCAGGACAATATTAAAAAATGGGGGATGGATGTGCACCCTGTTTTTTTTATTGTGGCTTCAATTGTTGTTGTTTTTATCATTTTAACCTTGTGGAACCCGGTGGAAGCCAAAAAAGTGTTTGACGGCTCCAAATCATGGACCATTGAGAATTTTGACTGGTTTTTCATGATTTCGGGCAATCTGTTCGTGCTTTACTGCCTGGCCCTGATTGTGCTGCCCCATGGCAAAATGCGTCTGGGCGGCCCGGATGCGAGACCTGAATTCACCCGGCTGTCCTGGTTTGCCATGCTGTTTGCCGCGGGCATGGGCATCGGTCTGTGTTTCTGGAGCGTGGCTGAACCTGTGGCCTATTACACGGACTGGTGGGGAACACCGTTGAACACACCGCCCAATACGCCGGAAGCGGCAAGGGCCGCCATGGGTGCCACCCTGTTTCACTGGGGAATTCACCCCTGGGCCATTTATGCGGTCACGGCCCTGGCTTTGGGGTTCTGTGCGTTCAATAAAGGCCTGCCCTTGACCATCCGTTCCACGTTTTTCCCGCTTCTGGGCGAAAAAACCTGGGGATGGCCCGGTCATATCGTGGATATCATTGCTGTCATCGCAACCATTTTCGGTCTGGCAACGTCTCTGGGGTTCGGGGCTCAGCAGGCGGCATCCGGGCTGCATTTTCTGTTCGGATTTGAAAATACCCTGGGGCTTCAGCTCATCATTATTGCCGTGGTCACGGGTGTGGCGCTGTTTTCCGTGTACAGAGGGCTTCACGGCGGTGTCAAGCTGCTGAGCAATATCAATATGGTCCTGGCCGTTATTCTGCTGGCGTTGGTGATTGTGACGGGGGCGACCCTGCATGTTTTTGCCGGATTGTTTAAAAACACCGTTTCGTACGCGGAATGGATACTTCCTTTGAGCAACTGGATCGGCCGGCCGGATGAAAAATTCTACAAAGGCTGGACCGTGTTCTACTGGGCCTGGTGGATTTCCTGGGCACCGTTTGTGGGCATGTTCATCGCCCGGATCTCCAAGGGCCGTACGATCCGTGAATTCATCACCGCTGTGCTGCTGGTGCCCACAGTGGTCACCATCGTCTGGATGACGGCATTTGGAAGCAATGCCCTGCATCAGATCCAGAGCGGCATTGGTCAGCTGGCGGAAAAAGGCCTGGGGGAAGTGTCCCTGGCCATGTTCCAGATGCTGGAAAATCTGCCGTTGACCGGGATTTCCTCGTTTCTGGGAATCTGTCTGGTGCTGATTTTCTTTGTCACCTCATCCGACTCCGGCTCCCTGGTGGTGGATTCCATCACCGCCGGCGGTAAAATGGATGCCCCCCGGTTCCAGCGGATGTTCTGGGCCACGCTTCAGGGCCTGATCGCCGCCTGTCTGCTGGTGGGAGGCGGTTCCGATGCGCTGGGCGCCATCCAGGCGGTGGCCGTGAGCGTGGGACTGCCGTTTACCATGATCATGATCGTCATGATGGTCAGCCTGTACTTAGGGCTTCATGGTGATTACAAAAAGTTGAAACGCTGATCTGTTTCGCTGGTTGAAATGGATAAACAAAGGAACAGCCCCTGTCGGATGTTTGTCGGACAGGGGCTGTTCTGTTTTCAGTCCGCCGGGTTTTGAGGGGATTCGGATTCGGTCGGGTTCTGGTGCAATCCCTGGTGCCGGGCTGCTTTGGCCAGAAAATGGGCGCTCACCGGCGCGGTGATGAACAGGAACAAGGTGATCAGCACTTCGTGAAAACTGATGCCCTCCCCGTAAAAGGAAAAATAGATGGCAGAGGCAATGGCCATGCCGCCGACCCCTAAGGTCGTGGATTTGGTGGGGCCGTGCAGCCGGGAGAAAAAGTCCGGCAGGCGATAGGAGCCTATGGACCCGGCCATGGCAAAAAATGCCCCCACAACCAGGAAAAACGACACCAGCAGCTCAATCATAAATATCATCATACGTTCCTTTCACTCTTCTTTGTTTGGATGAAACACCCGATACCTCTTTGAATTCTTTCATACAGGGCATGACCGCTATTCAAGAATATCGCCGCGCATCAAAAATTTGCTGGTGGCCACGGTGCTGATAAACCCCATGACCGCGATGATCAGGGCTGCCTCGAAATAGACGGTGGCATCAAAATGGATTCCCATCAGGATGAACATGGCAATGGCATCGATATAAATCGTGTCCAGGGCCAGTATCCGGTCCAGAAGCGTGGGGCCTTTGAGCAGGCGGTACAAATTCAACAGCTGGGCTGCTGTCAGCAGGGCAAAGGCGATGGGAATGGCGATGGTCAGCATGAGAAGATCTCCTTCAAAGGGGCTTCGTACCGGGTTTTAATGGTCTGAACCGCCAGGATTTCATCGGCCACGTCCAGACCGTGGACAATCAGGGTCTGCCGGTCATCACTGACTTCTGCGGACACGGTTCCCGGGGTCAGGGATATCACGCTGGCCAGGATGGTGATCACCATGGGATCCTCTGTGTCCAGGGGAATTTCAATGAACCGGGGCCGCAGCCGTGAAATGTCGGGCAGAAGAAACAGGCGCACCACCGTAAGGTTGGCGACAATCACATCAGTGACAAAAGTGATGAAGAAAAACCGGAACAGCAGAAACGGTTTTGCAACCTTCGGCCGTTCCGGCCAGAACCGGTTGGTGAACCAGGGAATGGCAATACTCAGAAGGGTGCCCAGAAACAGATGAGCGAACGTGACGGTATTCACCAGAAACAGCCAGACAACAATCAAGACCAGGCTCATCAGGGGATGAGGAAGCCAGCGGTTTCCGGGAACAGGGGATTTGCGGTATGTCGGCATTATTCACCTCCGAAAGGGTACAACAGCGGCAGGGACCGGTCCGGACCCAGGACTGCTTCTATATAGTGAACCGGATTGATCACATGGTCGGCGGCGGCAAAGGCAAACTCCGTGATCGGCCCGCCGAATACCACCAGCAGCGGACTGGTGCACAGCAGGGCCGCCGGAAACAGGTCCGCCGGCATATGGACCGGAACAGGGGCACGACAGATTTCCGGGCCGGTCTCAGAATCGTCTGCCGGCAGCAGTTTCCAGAAAAAGATGATGCCGGCCCGACCCAGGGCCACCAGGGTCAGCAACCCCCCTCCCAGCACCAGGCCCCAGATCCATGGAGCACCGGCAGAGCCCTGGACCATCATGAGCATCGTCACCTTGGCGAAGAATCCGCTTAAGGGCGGCAGCCCCCCGATGGCCACGGCAGCAAAGAGAAACAGCAGGCCCAGAAGGACAGGCCGTTCCACCGGGCGGTCCGGGACCAGTCCGGATCCGGCTTTCGGCCGCTGACGTCCGATCAGATCGGCCAGCAGAAACAAGGCTCCGGTCATGAATGTGGTATGGGGCAGATAAACAATGGCGGCGGCAATGGCGTTTCGTTCAAAGGTGCCGATGACGGCCAGAAGCGTTCCCACGGATACAATGACCAGCCAGGCGGTGATCCGCTTGAGGTCCCGGCTGCCGGCCACACCGGCGACCCCCACCGCCAGGGTGATGAGGGCGGCGGGCAGAAGCCAGGGATTCAGCAGACCGGCCCCGACCCCTGCAAAGTCACTGAAAATCAGGCAGTAGACTCTGAGAATCACATACACCCCCACCTTGGTCATGACGGCAAACAGGGCCGCCACCGGGGCGCTGGTAAAGCCGTAGGCAGCCGGCAGCCAGAAACACAGGGGAAGCAGGGCCGCTTTCAGGGCAAACACCGCGAACAGGATCAGTCCCGCAGCCTTAAGCAGGGCCGCGTTTTCCGCCGGGGCCTGTGCCATGCGCACGGCCAGGTCCGCCATGTTCAGGGTCCCCAGCACTGAATAGAGAATACCCACTCCCACCAGAAAGATGCTGGACCCCACCAGATTGAGCAGCACATAATGCATGCCGGCCCGGGTGCGCAGTTTTCCACCGCCATGCAGCACCAGGCCATAGGAGGACAGCAGCATGATCTCGAAAAAAACGAACAGATTGAAGATGTCACCGGTGAGAAAGGCCCCGTTGATTCCCAGCAGCTGGAATTGAAACAGGGCGTGGAAGTTTTTGCCCTGGAGGTCGGTGCCTCTTGCCGCATACGCAAGGCTTGCCAGGGCCAGAAATGCGGTGATACACAGCATCATGGCGCTGAGCCGGTCCACAACCATCACAATGCCGAAGGGGGCGGGCCAGTCTCCCAGCACATAGGTCTGAATGGGGCCGTTGACACTTTGAAACAGGAGGACAAGGGTGATGACCAGGATTGCCAGACAGCTGGACAGTCCCAGAATGCGGAGCCTGAAAATGGGCTGGTTGGCGTTCAGAACAATGATGGTGCCCATGAACAGGGGCAGCAGCAGCGGGCCGACAATTAAATGATTGATCATGAGGGAGGTGCCTCCTGCTTTCCGTCCACATGGTCCGTGTCCAGTTCGCCCAGGGCCTTTAAAGACAGCACCACCACAAACGCGATCATGGCAAATCCGATGACAATGGCGGTCAGCACCAGGCCCTGGGGAAGGGGATCGGTGTACCGGGCCTGGTTTTCGGAAATAATGGCCGGCAGGTTGGTGTGGAGCCGTCCGGTGAGAAACAGAAACAGGTTGACGGCATATCCCATCAGGGTCAGACCCAGAATCACGGGAAAGGTTCGCGCCCGCAGCACCAGATACACCCCGCAGGCAATCATGATCCCGAAACATGCGGATACCAGCCACTCCATCAATGGATCTCCTTTTCACTGGAGGTTTCGTTCAAAAAGTTGTTTTCCATGTGTTCCTCCGCACGGGCTGACAAGGAGACGGTCCGGGCATCCTGGGAATTGATGGCCCCCAGTTTGATCAGCATCAGCATCACCGACCCCACCACCACCAGAAAGACGCCCAGATCAAAGGCCATGGCGCTGGCAATCTCGAATTTGCCGATCAGCGGCAGCCGGACATATTCGTAGGTGCTGGTGAGAAACGGGTAATTAAGGGCCCAGCTGGTCAGCCCGGTGCCCAGGGCCAGGATCAGTCCCAGGGCCATGATAATGTGGTTGTCATAATGAAGCCGGGGCCGGGTCCAGACAATGCCGCTGGCAATGTACTGCAATGTCAGCACCGTGGCGGTGATGAGACCGGCGATGAACCCGCCGCCGGGATCGTTGTGGCCCCGCAGGAAAATATAGGCGGAAAACAGCAGGGCCAGCGGCAGAAGGGGCCGGGTGATATAGACCAGGATCATGGGAAACCGGTCTTTGGTCCAGGGACGGCCCATCTCATCGGTTGCCGGGGCTTTGCGTTCGTATCCGTGCAGCAGGGCATAAACGATCAGGCCGGCGATGGCCAGTACCGTGATCTCTCCCATGGTGTCAAATCCCCGGAAATCCACCAGGATGACGTTCACCACATTGGTGCCCCCGCCGCCGGGAACACTTTCAGCCAGAAAAAAATCGGATATGGTGTCATAGGGACGGGTGAGAATGGCCATGGCCAGGGCGGCCGCACCGCCGCCGGCCAGCACGGACAAGAAACCGTCCCGCCATTTTCTGGTTTTGGAGGATTCTTTGGGTGTGGTGAAGGGAAGCAGGTGCAGGGCCATCATCAAAAGGATAATGGTCACCACTTCCACCGATATCTGGGTCAGGGCCAGGTCCGGGGCGGAAAACCGGGTGAACGCCAGGGCCACCACCAGGCCCACCGTGCTCAGCATGATGATGGCCAGAATCCGGTTCCGGTGAGTTTTGACAGTGGCCATGGCCCCGATGATCAGAATCAGCCCCATGACCAGGGTGACCGGGTCCAGGGGGGTTAAGGGCAACGGCCCCAGAAGCGGGGTCCTGGAAACGGCGAACGGGAGGCCTCCCAGGACCAGGGTGGCGCTGATGAGCCAAAAGAGATATCGCTGCAATGATCCGTTTTCCAGAAACCGGATGATCCGTGCTCCGGCCTGAATCAATCCGGAAACCAGGGACTCGAACAGGGCTTTGCCGTCCAGATATCGCAGACACCATTCATGGGCATCAAACAGGTGTTGCCGCTGTCCAAAGAACAGCACGCCGCCAGCCAGGGCGATCATGCTCAGCAATAAGGCCATGTTGAATCCATGCCAGACCGCCAGGTGAACGTGCGGCATGTCAGGCCCCAGGATGGCTTCAGCCCCGGCATGAACCAGCGGACCGGCAAAAAAGGAGGGAAAAATCCCCACCAGCACACATACGGCCATGAGAAAGCCCGGTGACAGGATCATGCCCGCGGGCGGGTCATGGGGGGACCGGGGCAGGTCTTGGGCCGGGTGTCCCCAGAAAACGCCCACCAGCATGCGGATGGAATAGGCCACAGCAAACACGGCGGAAAGAACCGCGCCCAGCGGCACGATCCAGGCCATGACACCGGTCAGGCCGGGGCCCAGGGTTTCCGCCAGAAACATCTCCTTGCTCAGAAATCCGTTGAACAGCGGCACCCCGGCCATGCCGCCGCACCCGATCAGGGTCATGACCGCCGTAACGGGCATGGATTTTTTCAGGCCGGACAAAATCCGGATATCCCGGGTCCCGGTTTCATGGTCAATGATGCCGGCCAGCATGAAAAGTCCGGCCTTGAAAGCGGCGTGGTTGAAAATGTGAAACACCGCGGCCACCACCGCCATGGGGGTGCCGATGCCCAGCAGCAGGGTGATCAGTCCCAGGTGGCTCACTGTTGAATAGGCCAGCAGTGCCTTGAGATCATCCTTGAACAGGGCCATGTACGCGGCGAACATCAGGGTGACCAGCCCGGTGAGGCTGACCGTGTAGAACCACCATGCAGTGCCCCCCAGCACCGGCACCATCAGCGCCAGGAGAAACACCCCGGCCTTGACCATGGTGGCGGAGTGAAGAAATGCGCTCACCGGGGTCGGGGCCGCCATGGCATGAGGCAGCCAGAACTGGAAGGGAAACTGGGCCGATTTGGTGAAGGCGCCGGCCAGGATCAGGATCAGTGTGAGGGGATACAGGGGATGGGCCTGAACGATTTGTTTGGCCGCCAGGATGTCTGTGAGCTCAAAGCTGCCCGCGATATGGCCCAGAAGGAGGAAGCCGGCCAGCATGGCAAATCCGCCCCCGCCGGTGACCACCAGGGCCATGAACGCGCCCTGGCGGGCATCGGCCCGGTGGCGCCAGAATCCGATGAGCAGAAACGAGCTGATACTGGTCAGCTCCCAGAACACCATGAGCAGGATCAGGTTTTCCGACAGCACAATGCCCAGCATGGATCCCATGAACAGCAGAAGGTATGTGTAAAATCGGCCCATGGGGTCTTCTTTGGCGATGTAATAGCGCGCGTAAAAGATGATGAGCATCCCGATGCCCAGTACCAGCAGCGCGAACAAAAATCCGAATCCGCTGACCCGGAAAGAAAAGGTCAGCCCGATGGCAGGGATCCAGTTCCGGGTATAAACCGGCAGATCTCCCGTGAATACAAATGATGCCTGGAGCAGAAGCAGTGTCAGGGAAAATCCTGCGATAAGGCCGGCGGAAGCGGCATTGAGATGACGGTTTTGAAATAAACAGGGGATAAAAGCGCCCAGTAAGGGCAGCAGCGGAATCAGTGCAAGGGTCATGGTGAATGATCGTGCTCCGGACGGGTTTGGGAAGTTAATTCAAAAATCTTGAGTCCTTCGACTTTGGTGTTTTCCTCAGAAATATCAATTTCATTGACTTTGACGGAATATCGCAGGGACTTCATGGTTTTTTCACTGATCAGAATGACGTCCGGCATCTGCCTTGTCAGATCCTGAATATTGAACACCGAGTTGACGGCATCGCCGATGACGGTATAATCCATTTTTTTGTCAAATCCGATATTGCCCACCACCACTTCTCCGGTGTGGATGCTGATGCCGATGTGTAATGTGAGGTCCATGGTTTCTTTGAGATCGGCATTGAGATCCGTCAGGGCCTGTTTCATTTCAATGGCGGCGGAAATCGCGTTGTCCGCGTCGGAAATGGTGGCCAGGGGCGCCCCGAAAACGGCCAGAAATCCATCCCCCAGATATTTGTCCACAATCCCCTGGTGGGAAAAAACGATTTCTCCCATGGTGGAAAAAAATAAATTCAGTGCAGATACGGTTTTCTGCGGTCCAATAGTGGCCGCCATGCGGGAAAAATTTCTTAAATCCACATTGAGCAGGGTCACGGTTTTGAACTCTTCCATCAATGACTGGGATTGCACATCTCCGTGAACGATCTTGTCCACAATGGCCTTGGGTACGAATTTCTGGAAAATCTGCCGGATGGTCCGTTCCTGATCGGCAATGGACAGGGTTTCCTTGTAAAGACGGGAATTTTCAATGGCAATGGATACGGAAGAAGCGATGGATTGGAGCAGCTGCTGATCCTCGGCCACAAAATGACCGTTGGTTTTGTTGAGGACTTCAATGACCCCGATGACCCGTCCCTGGGATATCATGGGCACGCATAACACCGACCGGGTGATGACACCGCCGGCTTTGGCAACAGCGGAAAAAAACAGCCTGGACTCCTGAACATGGTTGTCGATGATACAGTCCCCTTTGGCGGCGACCTGCCCGGCAATGCCCTGACCCAGCTGAATGGAAAAATCGGTCAGGTTCTCCATGTCCACGTTGAACATGGTTTTCAGTTTCAGGACATTGTCTTCAATCAGCAGTAAAGAACCCGCTTCCACCTGCATGGCCACACGAATCATGTCCATGGTATAGGAAAGCACCTGTTCAATATCAAACGTGGAAGAGGCCAGGACACTGCCGATCTGTTTGATGGCGGACAACTCACTGGACCGCTGGTGCGCGGATCTGGCCAGGGTGTTTTTTTCCATTGCCAGAGCGAATATATTGGTGACCAGGTGAGTCAGGTTCTGATAATTCAGCGCGCCGGTGTTGTTTTCATGAATAAAGACAAAGCATCTGGTCATTTTTGCGGAATTGACCAACGGATGAATCACGGCGGCATTGCCGCCATGGGATAAAAGCAGTTTCTCTTCCAAAGGTGTGTCCAGGGCCATATCAGACAGGTCTTCCACCACGGTGGTGTCCACCTGAAGGAACATGGATTCCAACAGGGTGCCTATGTATGAAAAACATTCTCCCCGTTTAAGGCGGGTGTTGTTTTTAGAATAAAAATCGACCACCTGAACCTGATCCGGCATGGCTGGATCCTTTAGCAAAAGTACGGCACCGCATAAAGGAATCATGCGAATCGTGTTTTTTAACAGCCTCTGGTAGAGTTCAATCTCCTGCATGCTGGAGTTGGTGGTTGAAATCAGCCAGGACAGATATTTTTCTTTCTGATCCGCTTTTTCCAGATCTTTGAGCAGCCGGAGATTTTCATAGGTGAACGCCGCATTGGAGACCAGAGGGATCAGTGCTTCCACATCATCAAGAGTAAAAATATCCGCGCTTTTTTTCCGGGAAATGGTCAACACACCAATGATATCCCGGATGGTTTTAATGGGCAGGCACACAAATGATTTGGACGCATACTGGGCTTTGTTGATCCGTCCCAGGCGGGAGTCTTTTTCAATATCTGCCACCACAAACGGGGCCTTGTTGATGACCGCGTATTTGGCCACACTGGTGTGAAAATCCACGGTATCACCGATGCTCACTTTGCCTTCCTGGCCGATGCTGGCCTTGATGACAAAGTGCTTTTCCGGCAGGTTTTCCAGAATCAGCACGGAGCCGATATCTGCATGAGTGATTTTCAATCCCCTTTCAAGGGTGATATACAGCAGCTCTTCAGGATCAAAGGTGACATAGCACAGATCAGAAAGTTCTTTGAGAACACTGATGTCGGACACTTTTCTTTCCAGCTGGGAAAACGTGGTTTCCAGCCTTTTTTCAAACAGATCAATACTTTTGAAAATATTGGTCACTTCATCGGTCCCCTTGCAGATACCGTTGCTTGCAAAATCTTTTTCAAGGGTCTGGGTGAGATTGTCCGACAACCGGGATATTTTTTCAAATAACACCCGCAGGGTCACAAATCCGGCCAGAGAGCAGATCAGAAAACACAGAAAGAAAAAGGGAACATTCGGATCAGTCAAAAGGTCGTAGGTGTATAAAAAATTCAGCAGTCCAAAGGTGGGAACCAGAAAAAAGAAGCCAAATACAATGTTCAGCCGCTGGTAAAGCGATTTCTCTTTGGCAGAGAATCTGGGAGCGATCAAATTTTTGATCTGATCATAAGATATCATCATCAAAACGAAATCAGATCTGCATAGGCGGCCTGGAGCGCTTCGGCTGTCGGACCGGGCCTGCCGTTTCCCACCGGCCGGCCGTTGAGCGCCACAATGGGGGTGATTTCCGTGGTCGTTCCGGTGATCATCAGTTCCGATGCCAGATGAATGCGGCTTTCATATATGGGGGATTCTGATGTCGGGATGTCTGATTTCCGGCAGATTTCCAGCACGGCTTCTCTGGTGATACCTCCCAGGATATAATTGGACAGAGGCGCCGTGGTCACAATATTGTCAAACACGGCCATGAAATTGGAGTGGGTCCCTTCCATCAATACCCCGTCCCGGACAAAAATGGCTTCAGCGGCCCCGTTTTCAGCGGCCTGCTGATTGGCCAGCACATTGGCGGTCAACCCGGTGGTTTTCATGTCACACCGGGACCACCGGATATCCGGCACGGTGATGGCATGAATACCCGTATGTCTTGCACGTTCTCTGGCACCCGGATCAAATGGGGACGCACACACATACAGTGTGGGGTCCGGGTCCGGGACCGGAAACGGATGATTGCGCGGGGCGCATCCCCGGGTTACATGGATGTAGACCAGGGCATCCCGGGATTCAAGATGATTTTGAGAAATCAGATCCCGGACCACAGGGATCAGAAAAGAAAAGTCCTTACAGGAAAGCGCCAGATGCCTTGCCCCGTGATTCAGGCGGCGGATATGGGCCTCCGGCCGGAACAGCCGGCCCGGATAGTACCGGATCACTTCATACAGGCTGTCGCTGAACAAAAACCCCCGGTCATCCGGACGAATGCAAATATCATCCTTTGGCATGAGCCGGCCGTTAAAATATGCAATCATATGCCACCTCTATAAAATGAAAATATCCTCTTATAGAACCAGGTACCGGGTCCTGTCAACCAGGGAGTTGTTTTTTTGACGCGTGTCACCGGTCATGCCAGAGCGCATGGAAATGATGAACCGGCCCGTGACCGTGCCCGATGGAAAAATCAGCCCCGGCGGTCAGTGCTTGGGTGATATACGTTTTGGCATGAACCACAGCGTCTTCCATATCCATGCCCCGGGCCAGGCCGGCGCATATGGCTGAAGACAGGGTGCATCCCGTGCCGTGGGAATTGGGGGTTGACACCCGTTTCCCGGACAGTTCCCGCAACCGTCCCGTGCTGGCCGAAAACAGCAGATCCCGGCTGCCGGTGTCTTCCAGGTGGCCGCCCTTGAGCAGTACATGGGGGCATCCCAGATCCGCCAGGTCCCGGACTGCGGTGTCCATATCAGCCCGGGAGATGACGGGCCGGCCCAGCAGTACCGATGCTTCGGGCAGGTTCGGGGTGATGATGTCCGCCAGGGGAATCAAGGTCTGCTTTAAAGCGGTCACGGCATCGTCCTGGAGCAGTTTGTCTCCGCTTTTGGCCACCATGACCGGATCCAGCACCAGGTTGAGGACGGCCCATTGTTTCAGATGCCGGGCCACAATATGGATCACCTCCGGAGAATGGAGCATCCCGATTTTTACGGCATCTGTGCCGATATCCGAAAGCACCGCATCGATCTGCTGCCCGATGAATTCCGGGGGAACCGGAAAAATTCCGGTCACTTCCCGGGTGTTCTGGGCTGTGAGGGCCGTGATGACTGACATGCCGAAACACCCCAGGGCTGAAAAGGTTTTCAGATCCGCCTGGATCCCGGCCCCGCCGCCGCTGTCGGATCCGGCAACGGTCAAAGCCCGATGATAGGTTCTCATGGTCAGGTCTCCTTGTCTGTGGATGAATCAAAACAGTGTACCAGATTCCGGGCCGCTGTAAAGGGGTCTTCGGCCGAGCAGATGGCGGACACCACGGCCACGGCATCGGCCCCGGCCCGGATGATGTCTTTTGCATTGGCGGCATTCAATCCGCCGATGGCCACCAGGCAATGCCGGGAATACGCCCGGATCCGGGCCAGACCGTCCAGACCCCAGGGGGATTGGGTGTCGGTTTTGGTGGGCGTGGCAAAGACCGGGCTGACCCCCAGGTAGTCCACGTCCAGGTTCTGGGCCGCTTTTACATCCGCCCAGGTTTCCACGGACAGTCCGATGATGGCATCCGGTCCCATCAACCGCCGGGCCGCGTCATACGGCATATCGCTCTGGCCCAGATGTACGCCGTCGGCCCCGGCAGCCAGGGCGATGTCCACCCGGTCATTGATGATCAATGGAATGCCGGCGGATGCCAGAACCGGCTTCAGGGCCAGGGCCTGATTCAGAAATTCCCGGGTGGATGCGGTCTTTTCCCGCAGCTGCACACAGGCAACCCCGGCCCTCACCGCATCCGCCACAATGGATGTCAGGGGCCTGCCCAGACACAACGCCTGGTCGGTGACAAGATATATGCCGTGCATGGGATTACGCCTTGAAATGCTGCTGAATATCGGATTCAGACAAATGGTACAGGGCATCCAGAAACTGCACCTGAAAACTGCCGGGTCCTGCCACATTCCGGCCGGCGATTTCTCCGGCAATTCCCATGACAGCCATGGCATGGGCCGTGGCCTGAACCAAATCCCCATTGACCGCGGCAAACGCGCCGCACAAGGCCGAGGCCGTACACCCCAGACCCGTGACCCGGGGCATCATGGGGTGACCGTTTCTGATTTTGATCATGTCATGGGGTGTGATGATATAATCGGTTTCTCCGGTGATGCACACGACACTGCCGTGTTCCCGGCTGAGTGCGCTGGCTGTATCAACGGCCAGATCTGCGGCACGGGTGCTGTCCACGCCCCTGGTGACGGCATTTTGTCTGCCCAGGGCCATGATTTCCGACCCATTGCCCCGGATGATGCCGGGGTTGAACCGGTGCATGAGGTTTTTTGCCGTGTCTGTGCGGTAGGCGGTGGCACCGGCACCCACCGGGTCCAGCACCATGGGAATCTGTTTGTCCGATGCGGCCTGTGCCGCCAGAAACATGGCCGCAATCCACGGATCGCTCAATGTGCCGATGTTGATCACCAGGGCGCCGGCAATGCCGGCCATGTCCGCCACTTCCTGTTCGGCATGGGCCATCACCGGGGAAGCCCCCAATGCCAGCAATGCGTTGGCCGTGTTGTTCATGACCACAAAATTGGTGATGTTGTGCACCAGCGGAGAGGCCTTTCGAATGGCCTGTACATCGGTAAATATGGTGTTCGGGGTGATGGTCATATTTCCTCCTTCTTTGGGAAAGGAGGGGTCAGGCCTGCCTTATTGTCGTTATTTCAAAATAACGACAATAAGGCAGGCCTGACCCCATTTTTTATTTTATTGCCAGGTGTGAAGCAGTTCCGCCGCGTTCACCCGGGTTTTTATGAGGCCATGGGTCCGGGCGAAATCGGCAAACGTCTGCCATTTGTCAGGATTATGGCCCAGGGTGGTTGCAAAATAGGGCCGGGTCAGGGCAAAAGCATCGGTCTCCATTTTTTTGTCCGCCTGGGGCACGGCATCCAGATACAGAGCCAAAGATTTTTCCGGGTATGCCGCCACATGCGCAAACGCCTGTTCCATGGCCAGAACAAATCCTTTGATCTCATCCTGTTTTTTATCCAGCACATCCGGGCTGCACACAAAGATCAGTTCTTCATAATCCGGAATACCCCATTTTTCCAGTTCGAAAAATGCGGCTTTGTATCCGTGCTGTGCCATACCCACGGTTTCATAGGTCTTGAACGGCCCCATGACCGCATCCACTTTTCCGGATACCAGGGCCGGCAGAATAGTGAATCCCACATTCACCGGGGTGTAGCCGTCAATCCGGTTGATGGATGCAAACGCTTCCAGCAGCACATCCATAAGCCCGGGCACGGTATATCCGATTTTTTTGCCGGACAGATCCCGGGGATGGTCAATGCCTTTGTCCGCCAGAAACAGCAAGGTGGTCAACGGATGCCGGACCAGCGGCGCCACCACCTTCAAGGCCAGACCCTGGTCCGCGGCAATAATGGTCTGGGGCTGATAGGATACGGCCAGGTCCACATTGCCCGTGGCGGCCAGTTTCAGGGCATCTGCGGTTTCCGACGGGGAAATGATCTTTACGGCAATGCCCTGGGCTTTGAAATACCCCTTTTCCCGGGCCACATAAATGGGCAGATGGTCCACATTGGGAAACCAGTCCAGCATCAGGCGCAAGGTTTGTTTTGCAGGGGATGGGGAAGCGGTCTGGTCCGCAGACAAATCAGGCACCGCCGCCAGGATGAAAAACAGACAGATAAAATGGGGAAAAAATGATTTCATCATGTTATTTCCTTTTTTTAAGTGTTCCAGGTGATGATTTTTTTTTCAAGTATTCCCACCAGGCTCCATAAGATCATTCCCATGGCCGCCAGCCACAGGATGGCGGCAAACACCAAAGGGGTCTGGAGCCTGGCATTGGACTGGATCATGAGAAATCCTAAGCCCTGCTGGGCCCCCACCCATTCACCGATCACCGCACCGATGGTGGCCACGGACACCCCCACCCGGAGCCCGGCAAAAAACCGGGGCAATGCCCAGGGCCAGTACAGCAGGGTCAGGGTTTTCAGAAATGAAGCGCCCATGAGTGAAAACAGGGTCCGGTATTCCGGATCACAGGATTTCAATCCCTGGACCAGGCTCACGGTGATGGGAAAAAAAATGATGATCCAGGCCATGAACACCTTGGAGGCCATGCCGTATCCCAGCCAGATCACCAGCAGCGGCGCCAGGGCGAACACGGGAATGGCCTGGGATGCCACCAGAAACGGAGACAATGCTTTTTCCAGCACCGGTCTGGCAAACATGGCAATGGCCAGAGGAATGGCCGTGATCAGGGCCAGAAAAATGCCCAGAACGATTTCCGCACCCGTGACTGCGGCATGGGGCAGAATCAGCGGGGCCTGGACCACGGCGGTTGTCAGAATCAGGGATGGCGGCGGCAGAATAAATACCGGGATGGCCCATATTCTGACCGCACCTTCCCATCCTGCCAGCAAACAAATGATCAGCCCCAGGGCAATCAGACCGGACCGGGTCATACGGCTTCTCCTTTCACCAGATGCGCCAGAATATCCGCTTTGATATGCAGCAGATCAGGATCGTCAAATGCCCGGGGTTTGGGCTGATTCAGGCGGATTCTCCGGATAAGGGTCATGGGCAGGGAACTGGACACAAAAATGTCATCTGCCAGCAGCAAAGCCTCGTCCACATCATGGGTGATCATGAGAATGGTTTTGGCAAATTCGGTCTGGAGCAGCAGCAGCAGATGCTGCAACCGCTGGCGGGTGATGGCGTCCAGAGCGGACAAGGGTTCGTCCAGCAGGATCAGGTCCCGGTCAAACATCAGGGTTCTCACCAGCGCGCACCGCTGACGCATGCCGCCTGATACCTGGTTCGGCTGATGAGATTCATATCCGCTGAGCCCCAGGCGGGAAAACAGGTTTTCAGCCAGAACCCGGGCACAGGCCATGTCCCGGCCCCGGGTTCTGGCCGGAAGCAATGCATTGTCCATCAGTGAAAACCAGGGCAGCAGCAGGTCTTTCTGGTGCATATAGGCGCACAGACTGCCTAAGTGGGGCACGGTTTGCCCCTGCCAGGTAATGGTTCCTTCATCGGCTGGGGTCACACCGGTAAGGGTGTTGAACAAAGAGGTTTTGCCGCACCCCGAAGGCCCGAGCAGCACCTGGAACCGGCCGGCGGGCAGCTGCAGGTCCAGCCCGGAAAACACGGGCTGTCCATTATAATATTTTGCCAGGTCGGTTATCTGGAGCATTCCATCCGCCCTTGGGATTTTGTGACTAAGATTAAAAAAAGGCCGGGCCGGGTAAGGGGCAGGCAGATGAACCCGCAGAAAAAGAAAGAAAGCTAAGTATGGGAATCGACTTTCCTTCGCCAGTATGACCTGGATCAGGTTCCAGGGGTCGAAACAGCAGTTTGTCTCCTCTCAGCCGGCTCCCCGGCTCCCCCAGTCCACCACCGCACGCTGCACGGTTATATCAAAAAAATATATACAGCCCATGAAGTTTTGTCAACCGGGATATCAGGGCCGGATCAGCCGCAGAACCGGGAATCGCATGTTTGACCGGGGCAATGGTGCTGAAAACGCTTTCACCCGTTTGCTATGCTGTTTTTTTAATCGCATACAGCTGTGAGACAAGCATCCCGGTCAGCATGAGCACACACCCGAAAATGGCTCTTCCGGACAAAAGTTCATGTAAGATGATCCACCCGCCCAGGGCCGCCACCACGGATTCCAGACACAGGATAATGGCGGCATGGGAGGCCGGGCTGTTTTTCTGCCCGAAGATTTGCAGGGAATAGGCCACGCCCACGGAGAACACCCCGCCATAGATCAGCGGGAGGGTGATTTTCAGGATATCGGCCAGCACAAAGGTTTCAAATATCAAAGCCACGCTTAAGCTGAGCACCGAACAGACCCCACACTGGACCAGGGACAGGGCCGCCGTGCTGAACCGGGTGCAGAACCGTTCAATCACAATCATGTGACAGGCAAAACAGATGGCGGAAAAAAATACCAGCATATCCCCGAAATTGATGTCCATGTCCCGGTTGACGCTGAGCAGGTACATGCCGATGCTGGCCAGAACAGCCCCCGCCCAGGTCCCGGCCCCGGTGCGGGTCTGCCGCAGAAACAGCCCGATAATGGGTACCATCACCACATAAAGCCCGGTGATGAACCCGGCTTTGCCGGCCGTGGTGTATACAATGCCCACCTGTTGAAAAGAGATACCGGCAAACAGCACCACCCCGGACACCATGCCGGATTTTATCAGATCCTTGTCGCTGCCGTCATAGCTCTTTTTTCTGGACATCCACACAAACGGCAGCAACGACAGCCCCCCCAGCACAAACCGGAGCCCGTTGAAAGTGAACGGGCCCACATGTTCCATCCCCACCCGCTGGGCCACAAATGCCAGTCCCCAGATGGACGCGGCCAGGAGCAGAAGCAGATCGGACTTCAGGGTATCGGATTTCATGGTTTGGAAAAATCAGGCCGGGTTATAGAAACATGTGACGGAATCATGCCCGGGATATGAATTTCCGGGTCTCGGTGTTGACGCGGATTTTTTCGCCGGTCTCCAGGTATTCAGGCACCTGGATTTCCACCCCGTTGGAAAGCAGGGCCGGCTTGGTTCGGGCCGTGGCACTGGCCCCTTTGATGCCCGGCGCGGTTTGTTCAATGTCAAACACCAGACTGGCGGGAATTTCCAGGGCCACCATATTTCCGTCAATGAAAACACCCACCAGGCCTTCCATGTCGTCGGTCAGCCACACCAGGTCATCTTCGATGGTATCGGCGGCAATCATGTACTGGGCATATTCCCGGGTATCCATGAACACATGCAGATCTCCGTCCGGGTACAGGTACTGGACCGGTTTGCGGGAAAGCGCCACATCCTCCAGCACATCACCGCCCTTGTAACTGTCTTCATATTTCTGTCTGGTTCTGACATTGGTGAACCGGACCTTGTACAGCGTGACTGCGCCCCGGGCGGACGGCGTTTTCACCTCAATGTGCTTGACCACAAAAATATCTTCGTTGATCTCCACCACATTGCCTTTTTTTAAATCGCAGGCTTTGGGCATGGTACCTCCCGGCAAAAATTAAGTTCCAATTTTTTAAAAAAATATCTTTACCATTCATCAGAAAAATTTGAAAGTTCAATTTTTTAGTGCTATGGACAGCGGGAAAACACCATCGATGTTTGAAAATTTGGTTTTCTGCGTATATGATGAATAAAAAAGGCGTATAACAGCGGATCATCCATATTTTAAACCGGAGCAGCATATGAAAACAATCGGACTGCTGGGGGGTATGAGCTGGGAAAGCACACTGACCTATTACCGGGCCATCAATCAGGGAGTCAAAAACGCGTTGGGGGGCTTTCATTCAGCAAGAATCGTCCTGTACAGCGTAGATTTCGGGCCCATTGAAAAAAAGATGCAGGCCGGGGACTGGGCCGAAGTAGCCGCCATCCTGTCGGATGCGGCCCGGAAGATCCAGGCGGCAGGAGCTGATTTTCTGCTCATCTGTACCAACACCATGCACAATGTGGCCCCGAAGATTGAAGCCGCCATTGACATCCCTTTGCTTCATATTGCCGATGCCACGGCATCGGTGCTGGTAAAGGATAATATTAAATCCGTGGGTCTTTTGGGTACGGCCTTTACCATGGAGCAGGCGTTTTATAAAAAAAGATTGATGGACCTGCACGGTCTTCAGGTGCTGGTGCCGGGTGAAAAGGACCGGCAGACCGTGCACAACGTTATTTTTGAAGAACTTTGCCTGGGCAGAACTGAACCGGCATCAAAGGCGGCATACCTGCACATCATTGATGACCTGGCCGACCGGGGCGCGGAAGCGGTCATTCTGGGGTGCACGGAAATCGGGATGCTGATTCAGCAGGAGGATACCCCGGTAAAACTGGTGGATACCACAGTGATCCATGCCCAGGAAGCCGTGGCATATGCAACAATATCATGACAGCTGAAACAGTGGACACCCTGATCATCGGGGCCGGTTTGAGCGGAATATATGCCGCCTGGCTGCTGGCGGAAACAAACCGGTCCTTTGTGATTCTGGAGGCCAGAGACCGGGTGGGCGGCCGAATCCTGTGTCCAGAGTATCAGGGATATTTTCCTGATCTGGGCCCATCCTGGTACTGGCCGGCCATCAATCCCAAAATAGAACAGCTGGTCCGGTACTTAAGTTTGACCGGATACCCCCAGTATGACACCGGTTACGGCAGGTTTCAGGCCGTGGACGGGCACGCCAGAACCATTCCCGGGTATCCCATGGAACCGGAAGGCTGGCGCATAGCCGGCGGCATGATCACGCTGGTGGACGGCCTGTATCAGCGGCTGCCCAAAGGGGTGGTGCGATTGTGTCATCCGGTGTGTGAAATGGAACGGATGGCAGACCATGTCGATGTCCGGGTGGGGAATGTCGGAGAATCGGCCAAAAATGTTTTCAAGGCAAATCAGGTGATCCTGGCCATCCCGCCCCGTCTGGCCGCAGCCACCATCTTGTTTACCCCGGATCTGTCCCATGAACTGACCCAGGCCATGCTCAAAACCAGCACATGGATGGCGGGCCAGGCCAAATTCTTTGCCCTGTACGATCAGGCGGACTGGCGGAAAATCGGGCTGTCCGGCCAGGCATTCAGCCAGCACGGTCCTTTGGGAGAGGTGCATGACGGATCCAATGGACCGGGAAAGCCCTTCGGCCTGACCGGGTTTGTGGGGATCCCGGCGGCCCAGCGCAGGGACCGGCAGCAGATGGTCCGGGCCATACTTGCTCAGCTTCAGATTCTGTATGGTGAAAACGCCCAACACCCGGCCGCGGTTTTTTACAAGGACTGGGCCATGGCGCCGTTCACCGCCACCGAGTATGACCAGCGGGCCGCCCATGCCCATCCGGTGTATGAGCTGCCATCCGGCAGAACCGATATCTGGGACGGCCGGGTCTGTTTTGCCGGCACGGAAACATCTGATCATTTCGGCGGATATCTTGAAGGGGCCCTGGCCAGTGCACAGCGGGCCGTCAAAGGAATTCTATGACCTATGACGTGATCATTGCCGGGGCCGGACCGGCCGGAACCGCTGCGGGATTTGATCTGGCATCCGCCGGATATTCCGTGCTGATGCTGGACCGGAAATCCTTTCCCCGGAAAAAAGCCTGTGCCGGGGGGCTGACACCCAGGGCCGCGGCATGTTTTGCCTGTGATATTACAGGACAGATTGAGCGGTCCTGTCACATGATGGAGATACACCGGCCGGATGGATCTTTTTTTACCATTCAATCGACCGGCCCGCTGTGCCATATGACACAGCGAAAAGACCTGGATCTTTTCTGCCTGAATCAGGCCCTGGCCGCCGGAGCCCGGTTTCAAATCGTTGACCGCATCCATGCCCTGGTTCAGGAAAAAGAGACCGTGACCCTTCACACGTCTGAAGGATTGCTGACCGCATCCCATGTGATCGGGGCGGATGGCGCCAATTCACGGATCCGGGCGTTGCTCAACCGCCAGGACCGGCCATACCGGATCCGGAAAATATATGGTCTGGAGGCCGATGTTCAGATGCGCCGGCCGGATCAGGTGTCCATGGCATTTGCATTTTTCAGGGATTTGCCCGGATATTACTGGGTCTTTCCTAAAAAAACGCATGTCAACATCGGAATATTCAGCCATGATCACACCCCGGTATCGGTCCGGAACCTGACCGCCTTTGCCCGGGACCGTCTGGGCACCGATGCATTGTCCGGCATCACAGGCTATCCCATCGGTACCGGCGGGGGGCGGGGGGGCCGAAGCCCGGGGTGCGGACGGGTCCTGCTGGCCGGGGATGCGGCCGGATTTGCCGAATCCGTTTTCGGGGAAGGGATCTATTTTGCAGTGACATCCGGCCGGACCGCTGCGGCCGCCATCTGTCAGGCCCTGGAGAAAAAGACGCGGGCCCTGTCCGTGTATACCCGGTCCCTGACCGGTCTGCGCCTGGATCTGAGGGTGTCCCGATACGGGGCCGCCGCATTGTACCGATGGACGGGGCCGTGCCTCAAACTTGCCGGTATTCCGGCGGTTCATCACCATTTTTCCAAAGGATATGCCGCAGGAAGGCCCCTGTTGCGATTGTTTCTGCCATGAAAATACTTCATACGTCCGACTGGCACCTGGGCCGGTCTCTTTACGGCCGCAAACGGTATGACGAGTTTGCCGCATTTCTGGACTGGCTGGTGCATACTATTGAAACCCAGCAGATCGATCTGCTGCTGGTGGCCGGAGATGTGTTTGACACCACCACGCCGGGTCACCGGGCCCAGGAACTGTATTACCGGTTTCTGTGCCGCGTGGCAGCCTCCTGCTGCGGCCATGTGGTGGTGATCGCCGGAAACCATGACTCCCCGTCATTTCTCAATGCCCCCAAAGCGATTCTGCACATGCTGAATGTGCATGTGGTGGGGGCTGTGACCGGCAATCCGGCCGATGAAGTGCTCGTGATTTCCAATGCAGATCAGGCCGCGGTGGTGTGCGCGGTTCCCTATCTGCGGGACAGGGATATCCGGACCGTTGAGCCGGGTGAAACCATTGATGATAAAAACAGAAAACTGGTGCAGGGCATCCGACAGCACTATGCACAGGTGACGGCCATTGCGGAAAAAAAGCGGGAGGCATTGCTCACTAAAACAGCGGATGCCGATCCGCAGCCCTGCATTCCCATCATCGCCCTGGGCCATCTGTTCACGGCCGGCGGCAGAACCGTTGACGGGGACGGGGTCAGAGACCTGTATGTCGGTTCTTTGGCCCATGTGGACACCTCGGTGTTCCCGGGGACCATCGATTATCTGGCCCTGGGCCATCTGCATGTGCCCCAGAAAGTGGGAGGAGCGGCCCAGATCCGCTACAGCGGGTCTCCCATTCCCATGGGGTTTGGGGAGGCCGGCCATGCCAAGCAGGTGGTGATGGTGGAATTCAGCCGTGAAAATACCGCAGTCACGCCGCTTCCGGTTCCCTGCTTTCAGGAGCTGGTGCGTATTACAGGATCCCTGGATGAGATCTGTGAAAGAATGGCCCGGCTCAGGCAGGCCGGGAGCCGGTCATGGCTGGCGATCGAGCACACGGGCCGCGACAGGGTGAGCAGGCTCCGGGAAGTGCTGGAGGAAGCGGTGGCGGATTCAGACATGGAGATCCGGCGGATTAAAAACAGACCGGTGATGGACCGGGTGATCCAAAAAACCCGGAATCAGGAAACCCTGGATGACCTGGATCCCAAGGATGTGTTTGACCGGTGCCTGGATGCGGCAGATGCGACAAGCGAGGATCGCAAACTGCTGACCGCATCTTATAATGAGATTGTGACGGCCCTTTTAGAGGAGGATAAGCATGCGGATTGATCCTGGCTGGATCATGCCGGAACCATTGGAAATAAAATGAAAATTATATCCCTTCGATTTAAAAACCTGAATTCGCTTTATGGTGAATGGGCCATTGATTTTACCCATCCCGAATACACCGGCAGCGGTATTTTCGCATTGACCGGTCCGACCGGTGCGGGGAAATCCACCATACTGGACGCGGTCTGTCTGGCCCTGTATGGGGCGACGCCCCGGTTGGGGAAAATCACGGGTGGCAACAATGAAATCATGTCCCGTCAGACCGGGGAATGCTACGCGGAAGTGGTGTTTGAATCCCAGGGGAAACAGTACCGATGTCATTGGGAACAGCATCGGGCCCGGAAAAAACCGGACGGCAATCTGATTGGTGCCGGTCATGAAATCAGCGATGCACAGACCGCCCGGCTCATAGAAACCAAAAAAAGCCGGGTGGGCCAGGTGATCGAAGAAAAGACCGGCATGGATTTTGACCGGTTCACCCGGTCCATTCTCCTGGCCCAGGGCGGGTTTGATACGTTTTTGAAAGCAGATGTGGAACAGAAATCCCGTATCCTTGAGCAGATTACCGGTACCGGCATTTATTCGGAAATTTCCCGCCGGGTCCATGAACGCCACCGGGATGAAAAAGAAAAATTAAAAGTGCTTGAAGCGGAAACCGCCGGCATTGAAATTCTGACACCGGAGCAGGAATCACAGATTCACCAGGATCTGACACAAAAAGACACCCAGGAAACCGAGCTGGCCGCCAGAACCGTTGAACTGCAAAAAGCCATGGCCTGGCTTGCGGGAATCCAGGGGCTGGAAAAAGAGATCAGCGATCTGTCCGAGGAAACCCAAAAATTACAAGCGGATATGACAAAATTCAGCCCGTTTCGGGACCGCCTGGGCCGGGCAGTGACAGCGGCCGGACTGGAAGGGGAGTTTGCGGCCTTGTCTGCGGTGCGCAAACAGCAGGCGGCCGACCGGATGCAGGTGAACGCCCGAAAGCAGGAACTGCCGAAACTGGAACAAGCGTTTCAGCAAAAGGAAACCGATCTGAAAAACGCGGTCCGTCACACGGCCCAGGCCAAAGAAAACCTGAAACAGGCTGCCCCCCTGATCCGGAAAGTCCGCCTGCTGGATCAGACCCTGGCTGAAAAAAAACAGGCGATTGTTCAAGCCCGGGAGCGTTGTAAAACCGATGCCGCAGCCATTGAATCTGACAGGCAGCGGTTAAGCAAAAAACAGGAAAAAAAGGTTCAGGCCGCCCAGACACTGACACAGGCGGAAACATTTCTCAAAGACCATTTTCAGGATGAATGGCTGGTGCAGGGCTTTGCCGGTATCCAGGAACAGCTGGGGTTTCTGATTGCCCGGAAAAAAGAGATCGATCGGATCACAGCTGATAAAAAAAAAGCCGGGCAGGCTGTTCAGAAAGCTGTTGAACACCTGTCCCAGTGCACAGAGCATTGCCGGGACCATCAGCAGAGGCTGGCCCGGGCGGGCCGCCGGCTGGAACAGGAGAAAAAACAGCTGTCTGGTCTGCTGGGGGGCCGGCTGCTTCGTGAATACCGCGCTGAAAAAGACAGTCTGCTCCGGGAGATGACGCTGTTAAAAACCATCGCCCAACTGGAGGATTACCGGAAACGGCTGGAACACGGGGTTCCGTGTCCTTTGTGCGGGGCCAGGGAACACCCGTTTGCCAAAGGGAATGTGCCGGTGCCCGATGACACGGAAAAAAAGGTGGTGGCCCTGTCACACCTGATTCAAACCGCCGAAGCACAGGAAATTGCCATTCAAAAACTGGAAGCCGCAGAAAACCAGGCCCGCAAAAACCAAGGGCAAATCATCTTTCTGGCCTGTTCTTTTTGACGTGCTCCTGACGGCCTCCCTGACCTTTGTCCTGACAGCTGCCGCAGGCTACCTCTTTTATGGCGAGGCCATCCGTTCGGCCCTTGAGGGGCCGGCAGAGCCGGCGCCGACCCAGCCGACCTCCCCCTCCCTTCAGGGAGACCGCACGCTGACCTTCACGGATCATGAAGGCGTTGAAGAAGCCCTGGAAAAATTCATGACCGCCTACAACCTCCTTCAGGATAACTACTATGAGGCCTTTGACGACGCGGCCATGATCGAGAAGATGACCATGGGTCTGGTCGATCAGATGGGCAGCCCCTATACCTTCTATTTAACGCCCGCTTACCACCAGAGTGTCGAGGACTCCATGAAGGGGGAATATGTCGGTATCGGGGCCATCGTCATGCGTGACCGTGACGGCAGCTACCTGGTCAACGACCTGATCCCTGACAGCCCGGCCGAGCAGACAGGCCTCTATGTGGGTGATATTTTCCGCCAGGTGGACGGCCGCCCCGTCTCCGAATTCGAGGATGTGGGTCAGCTGGCAGCTTTCGTCAGGGGAGAAGAGGGGACTCAGGTGACCCTGGTTGTTTACCGGCCGGTGGAAGACCGGGAGATCACCCTCACCATTACACGCCGGGGCATAAAGAATGTGTCCGTCCGCTTCCGCATGCTGGAGCCGGGTATCGGTTATATCCACATGACCGAGTTTTCCGAACACGCCGCAGAGAATTTTGAAAATGCCCTCATGGACCTCATGAGGGAGGGTGCCCGGCACCTGGTCATCGACCTGCGAAACAATGGGGGCGGTTACGCC
>CALGAJ010000321.1 GCA_937951975.1 uncultured Desulfotignum sp. | reverse complement strand
AGGACTCAAAATCCTCCGGGCTTCATGCCCTTGCGAGTTCGAGTCTCGCCTCCGGCACCAGCAATATCAAGGCTTTCAGCGTTTCGGTTGAAAGTCTTTTTTTTGTCAATTTCAGTCACTGTGCCCGAAATTGTGCCCAACTGATTTTTCAAGTATTCTTCATGTTTTCTGGCAGCCACCCTCAAGTCATCCTCACTAACAATATTATACCGTTCGAACACGGATCTTGTTTTATGGCCAGAAATCATCATTGCCACCCTCTCAGGTATGCCGGACCGGACCATATTACGGACAGCAGTTCTCCTGAAATCATGAAAAAGCCGCCCTGGTATGCCTGCTTTTTTACAGGATGTTTTCCAGGCTTTCCTGAAATCCTTTGCCCTATCTTTTCCGTCTGAGCTGGGAAAAACGTATGGAATGATTTGCCCAGAATTTTTCTGCTGTTCACGCTGTTCAAGAAAAACATTCAAAAGCTCGTCATCCAAATACATGGTGCGGCCTTCCTTGTTTTTCGTTGTGCCTATTTCCAGGCACACCACCCGTTTTTTCAAATCGACGTTGGACCATTTCAAACCTGTAATTTCAGCGACACGCCAACCTGATTTGTATGCAAAGGTGGCAATCCCCTGTAAATATTTCGGTAATGCTTCACGTAAGGCCAGGAACTCATCATGCTCAAAGAAACCGGTTCTGACATTGTTTTCTTCAAGCCGTTGATATCGTTGATGTTCTGGATAAGGCGGGATGCCTCAACACGGTTAAGGTCATCCAGGGCCTTGTTGAACTGTTCATGAATGAATCGATTCAAGCTTTCTGTGGTAAATCCTTTGATGCCGGAAACACGGGTGATACAGTGCTTCTGTTTCGGTGTGATGGGCTTTTCCTGGGGAATATTGTGGTGAGTATCGCCATTACAATTTCCCCCTGTGGGCAGGTTGTTAAAATTACACTCTGCCTTGTCTGGTAGATTGTTTTTCATGGCATGGTTCTGTGTTTTGACAAAAATACCGGTCAATCCCGCAACACGGATAACGGCATCCACCAGGGCACATTTCATCGCCATTTTGACGGCTTTGTTAATGTTCCAGTCATCCTGTTTCAAGTGTCTTGCCCCGGCACCTTCGCCCACAATCCTGGCATTCTGGTTCTTGAGCTGGCAGGTCAGTATCAACTGGGTAATCTCGCTTTTATGGACACAGGCGATTTCATACTGGTTCAGGTTGGGATAATGGGCTGATAATCCCAAAACATGGAGTATCTTTTCCGCTCCTGATTTCCAAAGTGTCAGTGATGAAAAATGGCTGAAATCACGGCACCGGTAAGGAACACCTGATCTGGCATACTTGCAGGTTTCATCGATGTGTATCCTGCCGTAATCGATGTCTGGATGAAGATTTTCCCTAATCCAGGCAATGAGTTTCTGGTGGTTTTCCTGCCGCCGCTTCAAATTGCTCTCGAATGTGCCAGCAGGAACATCCAGGGGGGATGATGGAAAGGTGGAAATGGTCCCAGACAAACCCAGGTCTTCATCGACTGGAGCTCCCGGGGGCTGGGAATAGCGTTTCAATGTTTCTGTGTCTTTAATGGGCTTAAGCATGGATACCTCCTTTGCTTTGTGTAAAATGAAAAACCCACCCGATATGGGCAGGTTCATGGATTGGTAAAGGGTTTAATGTTCGTGATCAGAGAGGGGGGGAGGGGTAAAACTGAAAAGGTGTAGATTGGCGCGTTGTTGTCCCAACAAAATGTCAGTCTATCATACCTGTGCCGGATAGAGGTAGGCCTGGCAGTTTTCACCGCCAGGCCTGAGCAGACAGCAGTCTACCGCACTGAGCTATCCCTTGGCATCGGAGTCCCCTCTCGTATGCCTCCGTTTCACTCAGATATCTCTATTTGATCACAATTAAATATGAGTTCGGCACTGATCGTTTTTTCCTGGCGGATATAAGCTTCGGCCAGAAGCAAGGTTCCCATATTCATGATCTGACGGCGATTCCCCCTGCAATGGGACGACATGATTGCCAAAGCATCCGGATCAAAAAGGTTCTCCGGGGCTTTTGCATTGGCCAGCCTGGACTTTATAAACTCAAGACTGTCCTTGTCATTGAGGGGATTCAAATTAAAAAGACCGGTAAGTCTGGTTTTAACCGGTGCCATTATCTGCAAAGACAGCTTTTTTTCAAAGGTCTCGTCACCTACAAGAATAAAGCTTGCAGCAACGGTCTCCCTGTCAGGATTGAACATCAGTGAACATATATCCATCAGGGATTCCTTTTCCATCAAATGCGCATCGTCAATGACAAACACCGGGAACATGCCGCGATTTTCCGATGCCATCTGCATGATCTGCTTTTGCAGTTTAATCAGCAAAGGCACTGTTCGGCCACTGGTCACCACGCCCAATACATCAGCAATGGCCTTGAGCATGCCGTTTCGCTGCAACCCACCGTAATGAACCAGTGCCGGCCTGTAACAATTGGCATCCAGCTTGGATAAGACATAGCGAACCAGCGTTGATTTTCCGGCTCCGGACGGACCGGATAAAACAAAACTTTTACCCGTGGATATTAACGACAAGGCGGTTCTAAAAAAACGATTGTCCTGCTCTCCCAGATAAGGGGTTTTTAACCGGTAGGTATCTGCAAACGGGTGATACCTGTAATTAAAAAATTCTGCCGGGGATTCTCCATGATTGATCATTGCGTCCTCCCCTGGTTCGGATGTTCAAACCGCCTTGCGTTGGCATTAAGATCAAGAATACGGGCCTTTCTCATCTCATTGCCATAATAGATACAGGTTTTATCCCAAGGCATATAATAAATGGTCACCCGTGATCCAGGCAGACAGTCAGGAACCTCATACGTTGTCTTTTTAAACCGTATGGTGGAGTCATTGTAGACCCGGCACCGTTTTTCCATCCTGAAGAGAGCTTCAATATCTGTTGAAGGCGGCAAAGCCCGGCAGACATTTTTAACCTGAAGCCTTTTTTGCAGGGGAGAACACCCTAATGACGAATGAAGTGTTTCATGATAACGGCTCACCCATTTTTTAAAAGCGTCATTGACCTGTTTGACGGATTTAAACTTATCGCAGAGCAGTTGATCCCGGACTGTTCTGAACAGTCTCTCTACTTTCCCGCGCCCCTGCGGCTTGAACGGTGGTGTGTGCACCAGATCAATGGCACTTCTGGCACACAATATTTTTAAATGACGGCTGGCATATGCGGCCCCGTTGTCAGTATAAAACCGCTGCGGGAGTCCAAACCGCCGAACGGCTCCCATAAGATCATAAATCAACGGTTCCACAGATTCGGTCAGATAAAATCCGCCATGAACAATAAACCGGGTACTGTCATCCAAGATAACATGCAGATATGTCTTTTGTTTCTTCTTCCCGTTGTACAGTTTAGGACCGTGAAGATAATCAGCCAGCCATAATTGTCCAAAATGATTAAATGCAAAAGGCCTTACATCCTGATCCGGGTTGATGTGAGGGTCTCTTTGCAGGTTATGGGCTTTGGCATATCTGTAAATGGCTGACCGGCTGGGTTTATAACCGTTCCATTTTCCTTTTTCGGCCAGCTCACGGATCATCCTGGCGATGGTCCACCTGGGGTGTTCGATCCTCATGGCCGTCATTGCTGATGTAATGGCTTCGGGTATCTGATGCCTGCCTTTGTCGGACCGTGTTTTACCAAGTAGACCCGGCAGTCCCTGATGCAGATACCGGTACAGCCATTTTCTCAACGTCTCTGCACTCAGGGTAATATGCGTACCGTCCGGGTGCACATACCGATTCCATGATGCCAGATCCAATGCCTCTGCAGCAGCAAGATTGCTTGCATCCCGGTGTAAAAGCGGGCTGATAATCCCGTAGCGCCAAAGGGCAAGTTCCATGTTCTTGTCATTTTGTTGTGTCATTAAAACCTCCGTGATTAAAAGTTGATCTTCATGGAGGTCCGATTAACAAAATGACTGATATTATAGAATATACGTTTTATGTTGGTGAGCCTTCACCCCTCCTTTTTTGGGTAAAAAGCCCAGGAAAAATCCCGGTTAAAGGATATCCAGATTCTATCTGATGCCAGGCAGGGTGATGTATCGGCATATTCCAGCTCTAACCATTTTTTGATCAGCGATGCCTTTGTGATCCATCTGTGTATTTTTTGCCAGGTGCTGCCTGTGTGCCGGGCAATGGCAGCAATAGTTCGACCTTGTTTGTACATCCTTAAAATGTACATCAGCATGCACAGTGAAGCCCTGATGATGGGCAGAAAAGCATGCGGTAAAATTGAAAAGGTTTTACAAGGACATAAATCATTATCACACCGGTATCGCTGGATATTTACCAGTTCATCGTTGAACAGATAACGGCGGTAAAAGCCCCATTTTACATATGTATGCCGATTCCCACAGCAGGAGCAGCAAACAACTGAGTTTGAATTTTCTCTTGTGATTTGTGACAGAACGGTTATTAAAGAGTTCCAGGGGTGGCGCATGTATTTTTCCCTTTCTTTTTATTTGGCGATAAAAATTCAAGGTTATAACACATGCCCCCCCTCTAATCCCCCCCAAAGGGGGGAGGAGGATGAAAGGCATATCGCGGTTCCTGCTGTCTTACGATAAACTATCTGATTTTTCTTGCTTTATGATACCTGACGGTTTTTCGGTCAGGTAAGAGATTGTGGGATTCTGGCCGGGATCTCAGGTAAAAAAACGGGCTTCTTTAGA
>CALGAJ010000320.1 GCA_937951975.1 uncultured Desulfotignum sp. | reverse complement strand
TGTGTTCAATACCCCGGACCGGGCCGAGCGGTATGTGGCCTATCTGGAGCGGTTCACGGCCCTGGTTCTGGAACGGACCCGGGATATCCCCAAAGATCGGCGCAAAACCGTGTTCCAGGGATACAACCCCAGCCACCTGGTGACCCTGGGGGGCGACACCTTTATGCAGGAACGCATCGAGATCGCGGGATGCCTGAATGCCGCCGAAAGCGTGACCACCATCGGCCAGCGCACCGGGCTGCATTCCGGCCTGGGCGAGGTTTCCATGGAGCAGGTCCTGGCCTGGAACCCCGATATCCTGGTGATCAATGACGGCACCCCGGAGGACGTGTATGCCGATCCCCGGTGGCAGCAAATCAAAGCGGTTGCCGACCGGCAGGTGTATCCCCAGCCGGCCGGCGTGTTCATTTTCAACCGGCCCACGGCGGAATCCGCCGCCCTTTTCCCGTTGTGGCTGGCCGGGATCGCCTATCCGGAAAAATTTTCAGACGTGTGCATCCCCTGCCTGGTCAAGGAATTCTACCGGGAGGTGTTTGAGTTCGATCTGACCGACCTGCAGGTGAGCCAGATTCTTGACGGCACCTATGAAACCCGGATCATGAAAGGGGCCAGATATTAAAGGACACCGGTTTCATATCCAGGCAATTTCCGGCCGCGTTTCCCCGGATGCGTGGATACGGGTGTTCATCGGCCTGCTGGTCCTGGTGATGATCCTGTCCTTAGGGATCGGCCGGGTGGACATCTCGTTTGTCCAGACCCTGAAAATTCTCCTGTCCCCGGTGATTCCCACGGCATCCGGCATATCCGACACCCTGTATTCGGTGATCGTGGATGTGCGGCTCCCCCGGATCCTGGCCGGCATGATGGTGGGCGGGGCCCTGGCGGTTTCCGGGGCGTCCTTCCAGGGGGTGTTCCAGAATCCCCTGGTCAGCCCCCATATCCTGGGGGTGGCGGCCGGCGCCGGATTCGGGGCCGCCCTGGCCATTCTGCTGTTCGACAATATCTGGCTGATTCATCTGACCTCGTTTGTGTTCGGCCTGGCAGCCGTGGGCATGGCCTATGCCCTGTCCCGGGTGTACAAAATGACGCCTGTGCTGATGCTGGTGCTGTCCGGCATCGTGGTGGGGTCTTTGTTTTCCGCATTGACCTCTTTTCTCAAATACATTGCCGACCCCATGAACAAGATGCCGGCCATCGTGTTCTGGCTTCTGGGGTCCCTCAACCATGTGTCGTTCAGGGATATCCTGATCACCGCCCCTGTGTTCATCGCCTGCATTTCCGTGCTGCTCGCGATCCGGTGGCGCATCAACCTGCTGGCCATGGGGGATGAGGATGCCCGGACCCTGGGGGTCAACACCGAAGCCCTGAAACTGACCATCATCGTGTGCGCCACCATTGCCACGGCATCGGCCGTATGCATCAGCGGCATCATCGGGTGGATCGGCATCATGATCCCGCATATCGGACGGCTCATCGTGGGGCCGGACCACAAATACCTGCTGCCCATCTCGCTGGTGATCGGGGCCGCCTACCTGGTGACTGTGGATACCATCGCCCGGACCGCGTTGACCACGGAAATCCCCATCGGCATCCTCACGGCCATTTTCGGGGCCCCGGTGTTTGCCCTGCTGCTCAGAAAAACCCAGAAGGCAGACTGAGACATGCACGGCAGCGTTGACATCACGGGTCTTTCCTTTGGATACACGGAATCGGAACCGATTTTTTCCGGCATTGACCTTTCCCTGGCACCGGGCCAGGTGTTCTGCCTGCTGGGACCCAACGGCTCCGGCAAATCCACACTGCTCAAATGCATCATGCAGGTACTCACCCCGAACGCCGGCCGTGTGAAGGTAGACGGACAGGACCTGGACGGATTAAGTGCCAGCCGGATCGCATCAAAGCTGGGATTTGTTCCCCAGTCCCTGGTCTCGGCCTTTCCCTTTACCGTAGCGGAAATCGTGGTGATGGGACGGGCGTCTCAGATCCGTATCACCGCCTCGCCCTCCAGTAAAGACCGGGACCTGGCCATGGCCGCCCTGGAACGCATGGAAATTTCGCACCTGGCCCTGCGTCCCTGCAACCAGCTGTCCGGCGGCGAATGGCAGCAGGTGCTCATCGCCCGGGCCCTGACCCATTCCCCCCACGTGCTGCTCCTGGACGAGCCCACCTCCCACCTGGATATCGGCAACCAGGTCAAGATCCTGGAAATCGTCAACCGCCTGGCCCAGGACGGCATCACCATCCTCATGGCCTCTCATTTTCCGGACCATGCCTTTTTGACGGCCCACCAGGTGGGGATCCTGAAAAACGGCCGGCTTCGGGCCCTGGGGAATCCCGATGAGACCCTTTGCGAATCAGTGCTGTATGACACCTACGGGATCCATATCCGGGTGGTGACCGTGGAAAAAGAGGTGAACCGGAAAATCTGTATCCCGATGCTGCAAGAGAACCACCGTCCTGTCCCTGCCAAGGAGGTATCATGACCTGTCAGGCCCGTATCCGGCCATTGCACCATCCGGCCGCCATTCATCCGCCCGGCATTCATTTGCCCAGCGGCCATCCCCCTGCCATCCGTCTCGCCGATGCCTTTCCCGGAATTGTCCGCCGGCGGTTTCCGGTGTGGACACCCGCAGTCTGCCTGGTGACGATTCTGACGGCATGCCTTTTTTTACAGGCGCTGCTCCCGGCCCACGCCCCAGCCGGCCCGATTGAGGTAACCGATGCCGCAGGCAATGCCGTGACCCTTGACAAACCGGCCGCCCGGGTGGTGGTGATCGGGGCGGCCCCGTTCATCCCCCTGCACATGTTTTACATGTTTGACCAGGCCCGGGACCGGCTCTCGGGATTTGAAGTCCGGGGCCAGGTCACGGATGCATTCCTGGAACTGATCGACCCGGACCTGTCCCTGAAACAGACCCTGGCGGCCAATCCCGGTCCCGAGAGCGTGGCCGCCCTGGCACCGGACCTGGTGATCACCAAATCCACGGTGGAAGGGCAGGCGGCCCGGACCCTGAAAGCCCTGGGCATTCCGGTAATGCATGTGGGGGCGGAAACCCCGGACATGTTTCTTTCCGATATCCGGAACCTGGGCAAGGTGCTGGGACAGGAACGCCGGGCCGACATCATTGTACAGTTTCACACGGACCACCTGGCACAGATTCAGCAGGCTGTGTCACCGGTCCCGGATCCATCCAGGCCCCGGGTTCTGGTCCTGGAATACAGCAGCCGGGGCAACCGCCAGGCCCTGAACGTACCGGCTCCGGGATGGATCCAGACCCAGCAGGCCGTGATCTGCGGCGGCAATCCGGTCTGGACCGGCAGTGTTTCCGTACAAGACGGCTGGCAGATCACGGGATTCGAACAGATCGCGGCCTGGGATCCGGACAAAATCTTTCTCATTGTGTGGTACCAGCTCAAAGGCATTGAGGTGCTGGAGTCTCTGTACCAGGATCCCAAATGGGCCTCCCTGGCCGCAGTGAAACAACATGAACTGCACCTGTTTCCCCAGGACATTTTCGGGTGGGATTCCGCCAGTCCCCGGTGGATACTGGGCGCCTTGTGGATGGCAAAAAAAACATATCCGGACAGATTTACGGACCTGGACATCCCCCGGACTGTCACGGCATTTTATACGCAGATGTATGGTCTGGATCCGGAAACCATTGCCACCCGGCTGATGCCGGACACTTTGAAATAAATGAATGGAAGATGAATACATTGGAAT
>CALGAJ010000319.1 GCA_937951975.1 uncultured Desulfotignum sp. | reverse complement strand
TACATGGAGCGGTCCGCGGACATCATCAAGCACAAGGGATACCGGGTGTCGGCCTCGGAGATCGAGGCCGTGCTCCAGGACCATCCCACGGTGATCAACGCCTGTGTCATCGGCGTGCCCGATGAAAAAACCGGGGAACGGATCAAGGCCATTGTGGTGCTCAAGGAAGATGCCCGGGGCGTGGGCGGGGTGGAGCTGATCAAATGGTGCGCCGACCGCCTGGCATCCTATAAGGTGCCCGGATATGTGGAGTTCCGGGATATGCTGCCCAAATCCAAGGTGGGCAAACTGCTGCGGCGGGAGGTCAGAGACAGTGAGCTGCGAAAGATCACGGAAAAGAAACCGGCCTGATGCCGGGACCGGGTGCCGGAACGTCGGGTCCGGATATCTGAATACCGGGTCCGAGTGCCTAAACACTGGCATGGTCCCATGATCGCCCCGGCCTTTTCCTGGAATACGTTTCTGTCCCTGCACCGGGACCGGATCCTGGCGGAGTGGCAGGAGCGGCTCCACAACCGGGTATCGGCACGGTATGCGGCCCGGCCCATCGAAGAGCTGGCCCAGACCACCTCCGATGCCTGTGATGCCTTCTGCCGGGTTCTGGCGGACAATGACTATACCCGGATCAACGAGTTTATTAACGAGATCACACGAATCCGGCTGGAGGCCGGGTTTCCTCTGGCAGATGTTCAAAAGGCGTTCGAGCTGTTCCGGGAAATCGTGATCCCCATCCTGGTGGCGGAATCCTCAGGACCGATGCTGTGCCGGAACATCGAGGCGGTCAACCAGGGCCTGGCCTACACCATCCACCGGTTTTCCAGCCATTTCCAGAACATGCACGAAACCTATCTCAAGGATTACGCAAGGCGCCTGGAAAAAGATGTAGCGGCCCGGACCGCGGAACTCAAAGACTCGGAACAGCAGTACCGGCGCCTGGTGGAAGAAATCCAGGACGGATATCTGGTGCTGAGCAGGGAAAAAATCGAATACGTGAACCCGGCGTTCTGCCGGCTCCACGGCGTGACCCCGGACCAGGCCCTGCAGCAGCCGTTTCTGAGCTTTGTGGCGGAAAAGAACCGGGATCGGGTCAAACAGATCATTTCCGGTGAAACCACTGACAGTGACGGCAAAACGATTGAACCTGAAGCGTTTGAATACCTGCGAAAGACCCGGGACGGCACCTGCCTGCCCACGGAGATCAATTTCAAACCCTCCTGGTTCAAGGGCCGGGCTCACCACCTGTGCATTGTCCGGGACATCACCCGGCGGGTGGAGATGGAAAAAAAGAGCCGGAAAATGGAGCGCATGGCCTATATCGGCCATCTGACCGCTTCGTTGTCCCATGAGATCCGCAACCCTCTGTCATCGGTGAAGATGAACCTGCAGATCCTGGGAAAAAACCGGGCCTTCACCGGCAATGACAAGCGACGCCTGGCCATATCGGAACGGGAGATACACCGCCTGGAAACCATCCTCCAGCAGCTGCTGGATTTTGCCAAGCCCATGGCCCTGGACCTGGCTGAAACCGATCTCAACCAGGTGATCGAACGGTGCACTGAGCTGCTGGAGGTCAAGCTCACCCAGCAGCACACCACCTGCACCATCCGGACCGACGCGTCCCTGCCGCCTCTCATGGCGGACCGGTCCAAGCTGGAACAACTGGTGATCAATCTGCTGCTCAATGCCCTGGATTCCGTGGGGGACAGCGGCACCATCATCGTCATCACCGCTTCAAGACACCTGGGCACCGGCTCTTTTGCCGTTCTCCGGGTCCAGGACGACGGCAAAGACATTTCCGGAGAAGCCCTGCCCTATATTTTCGAACCCTTTTTCACCACCAAAACCATCGGCACCGGCCTGGGCCTGGCCAATGTCAAACAGATTGCCACGGCCCACCAGGGCCGGGTGGAGGTGATGGACATCAAACCCCGGGGCACGGCCTTTGAGGTGCTGCTGCCGATGAAATCCTGAGTCATCAGGCAGTATATTGGCCAGACCCTGGCAAGGCGAACATCTTCATTTATCTCCACCCTATTCAGACAATCTTTCTTGACAACAGAAGTATTGATCAGTAGTATTTTGATAGAATATAAACAAGGAATACCTGATATGCATACCCAAAAGATTGCTATTACCATACCCAGGGACATCGTTGCCGTTATTGATAAAATCAGCCGGCTGAAAGGTGTTTCCAGAAGCGGATTCATTTCCGCTGTTTTAAAGGAAAAAATCATGGCCGAGAAAGAAAAACAGGTAAAAAACGAATACGACCGAATCTTTTCAGATGAATCTATCCGGGAAGAGCAGCTGGAATGGACCCGCTGGTTTGAGCAGACCGATTCCCCGGAGGGGCAGGAATGGTGATCCGGAAAGGATCAGTGTATTGGGTGGATTTCTCTCCGGCCAAGGGGTCTGAGCCCATGGGGAAGCGACCCGGGCTTGTTCTGCAGAATGATCTGCTCAATGACAGTAAATTGAACACAGTGATCGTTGCCGCCATCACTTCGACAATGAAATTCGGGGATCTGCCGGGAAATGTGAAACTTCACAAAGGCGAAGCCAATCTGCCCAGACCATCGGTGATCAACATGACACAGATCAAGACCGTGGACAAACGCAGCCTCAGGAAAAAAATCGGCACCCTGTCAAAAGATCGAATGACCCAGGTCCATGATGGATTGAACCTCATCATGGACCTGTCGGAATCGTTTTTTTGACGGTAACACCATTTTTTTAAACCCCTGCTCCAGCCATCGAAGATAGGGGCTTTTTCTAACGGATATCCCTATTGATGCGTGCGAGATTTCTGTGTATCGTAGACCGGAAATTTGACTATGGTTGCGGTACAGATGCCGTTATCGCCTTCAACTTTCAGCCTTGTTCCAATTTTTGCCACTTCTGGAAGCAGGCGGGCCAGGGCCAGAGATTTTTTCATTCGATGTGAATATGCCGGCTTTTCATTTACCGTTCCCACGGCCTTCCCGTCGATGGTGAGGCGTTCTCCGCCGGACAGGGCTTCATCCAGGTCCACCTCGATACCGCACAGCCGGAACCGTTCGTTTCCCCGGGCCGCCATGAGCGCTTCCTTTCCCCGGAAATCCGGCTTGTCTTCATGAACGGCCCACCCCATATTGACTTCCCAGGGGGTGTTTTCCATCAGGTCAAACCGGCGCCACAGCAATGCGGCCTCCATCCGTACCGGAAAGATGCTGGCGATGGAACAGGGCATGACCCCCATATCTTTGCCATAGTGCAGAATATTGTCCCAGATGTCACAGGCCAGGTGTGGATCCACAAACATTTCATACCCCCTTTCTCCGGAAAATCCCGTCCGGGATAGCAGGCACGGACACCCGAATACCGTGGTTTTTTCATGGTGAAAATATTTCATGGCCGGCAGATCGACAGGGGTATGGGGGTCCAGCAGTTCCAGGGCCTTGGGTCCCTGCAGGGAGATCAGGTGAAGCCCGCCATCGTATTCCACTGACGCGTCTTTCCCTTCAGCCGAGGCTTCGGCCATGGTCCGGGCACAGCCATCCCCGTGCACAACCAGGTATTCATCATCCCCCAGATTGAACACGATGCCGTCATCACAGATCACCCCGGTCTCTCTGAGAAACGGGCCGTATTTGGACTGACCCGGTGCAACCCTGGTCACATCAAACGTCATGGCATGGTTCAATACCGCTGCCGCATCCGGCCCGGTGACACGGAATTTCAAAAAAGCGGTGAAATCATACATGCCGGCGGCATCCCGAACCGCATCGTGCTCATCCCTGGGATCGGTATCATAGGTCATGGGGACCGCCATCCGGATATATTCTTCAAACTTGCCTCCCAGGTCCTTGTGGCGGGCCGTGAGTGCGGATGTTCTGGTAATTTTTTTCATGTTTGTCTCCTTTGTTTAATCTCCATTCAATCGGTTATATTTTTACATGATGGTTTCACAGGATTATTTTGCCCGGTCTTTTCTGAAGCCTTTGACCATGGATACCATCATGGCGATCATCACCAGGGTAAAGGGCAGAGCGCAGACAATGGATGCGGTCTGAAGGGCCTTGAGGCCGTCGCTCTGCAACAGGATGATGGACAAAGACCCCAGGACCACACCCCAGACAATCTTCATGCCGGCCTTGGGTTCCAGCTCTCCTTTGGACATGAGCATGGCCACCAGAAAAGAAGCGGAATCCGCTGACGTGATCAAAAAAATGATCAGGCTGACAAAAATCATGATGGATGCCAGAAATCCGAACGGATAGGCGGTCAGCAGCATGAAGATACCGGACCCCATGTCTGCCTGTACCGCTTTCCACAGCTCAACGGCACCGGACCTTTCCACCAGGATGGCGGCGCCGCCGAAAATGTCAAAGCAGACAAACATCACAATGGATGGGATGAGCACCACCCAGAGGATAAATTCCCGCACCGTCCTGCCCCGGGAAATTCTAGCGATAAATCCGCCCACAAACGGGACCCAGGCAATCCAGAACGCCCAGTAGAAAACCGTCCACCATCCCAGCCATTTGCCGTCAAACGCCTGGTCCATGGAATCACTCCAGAAAGTCATGGTGACAAAATTGGTCAGGTAATGCCCGACAGAATCAGTGAACAGGTCCAGCAGCTGAAGGGTGGGTCCAGCAAAAAAGATAAACGCGATGACCGCAAACGCAAGCCAGAGATTGATGAGACTCATGTATTTGAGGCCCCGCTTCAGGCCGGAGACCGAAGAGGCGATATACGCCACCATGAACAGGATAAGAACAAAGACGGTCACCCCCGGGGTCATTTCAATGCCGGTAATATGGGTCATACCGAACTTGATGGACAGAATCCCCAGTCCCAAGGCCGTGCTGATGCCCGCGATAGTGGCAAAGGCCGTGACCAGGTTGGTGAGTTTGCTCCACGGGCTGGTTTCGGTTTTTTCCCCCAGAATGCCGTACAGGGAGGTGGCAATGGTCATGGGCTGGTCATGTCTGAAGGAGAAATAGGCAATCCCCAGACCGCCTACTGCATACAGGGACCAGGGATGAAATCCCCAGTGCAGGTAGCTGATCTGCAGGGCCACGGGCACGGCCTCGGCAGATCCCGGTTCCGCTCCGTAAGGGGTCTGCATGTAGTGATACAGGGGTTCGGCAATCCCCCAGAAGATAAATCCCAGACCAATTCCCGCACTGAACAGCATGGCCAGCCATGCCATGGTGCTGAATTCCGGTTCATCATCGTCTTTGCCCAGTTTCAATTTGGCATAGGGCCCGGCTGCGGCCCACAGAGAAAACCCCAGACAGGCCGCGGTAAACAACAGATAATACCAGGTAAAATGAGTAGTAATGAATGCCTGCAGGACCTGAAGTGCCGCGGCCAGCCGATCCGGCGCCATGACCCCCAGTCCTGCGATAATGATAAAAATGACCAAGGTAATCCAGAATAACTGATGATCGGTTTTTCCCAGAAAATGTTCCAATACACTGCCCGGATTTTCATCCCGGGTCAGCATATCGCCTTTATCTTTTGCCGCTGCTGTCTGTTCCATTGTTTTCCCCTTGACTATTAATGTTTTGGTTTTGGGTCTAATTCATTATTTTTTTTCCACATAGGCGTGGAGGTCTTTTTCTATGGCCGGATCCATATCCGGCCTGACATAGGATTCGAGCCGCTTTTTGACATATTCAGATGCCCGGCCAACCATATTTCCGTTATCTTTTGCTTCCCAGTCTTCAAACGTACTTTTCCGGGTCAGCTGAGAGGGGAAAAATGCCGTGCGGCAGTGTTTCGCTGTTTCCGGCTGCATCATGTAACTGCCCCCGCTGCCCACCCGGTGGATCAGATCGGTGTTGATGCTTTCCGCCGTGATCTCGATGGGGGATACCGCTTTTCGGATCATACCGCACACCTCTTCGTCGATCACAAATTTTTCAAAACTGGTGGCGGCATAGGCCCCCAGAATACCGCAGGCTTGATGGATGAAATGCACCCCGGAAAGCACCGGGGCTGCGATGAGCAGGGCCGATTCCAGCCCTGACTGGGCATTGATGGAATAGGCATCGGTCAGGTTCCCCCCATACCGGCAGGGCAGCCCATAGTGTTCCGCCATCTGTGCCGCAATTCCCACAAGCTGAAGGGATTCGGGCCCTCCCAGGCTGACCCCGCCGGTGCGCATATCCGACGCGCAGGAAGTGCCCCCGGTGACACAGGGGACACCAGGATGAATGAGCTGGGCCAGAACAATTCCGGACAGGCTTTCCGCAAGTTCTAAAGCGGCGGTTCCCGGAATGCTGATGGGACCCGTAATGCCGGCAAGCACCATGGATGAGATCAGCAGGGCCTGGCCGTGTTCTGCAAACGCCATCAGTCCTTCCAGGGTATCGCCGCTGTAGGACAGAGGCGATAACGGGTTGACCGAAACAATGGATACCGGGTGTTCCAGGTGTGTGATGTCCTGTCCCCATACAATGGATGCCATCCGGGCCACCTCCTGTCCGTTTCTTTTCAGACAGGGGTTGGAAATCAGCGGCATGTCCGTCAGGGTCATACACGCTGCCAGGGTCCGGGTATCCGCCTCTTCCGAAGGGTATTCGGCCGGAACGGCCATGGAACCGGCCACCAGATCCAGATACGGGGAGGTCTGCGCCAGTTTGCAGAAATTTTCCTGGTCCATCAGGGTTCCGGTCCGGCGCCCCCCGCCGGCATCGATCACGAACGGAGCGGCCCAGGCAGGACCGAACGCAAAATGGTCCCCGCCGATACGTACATTGTTTTTGGGATTTCTGGCCTGGATGGTGAATTCTTCAGGCACGGTTTTCAGCGCGTCGAGCACCTGTTTCTCTGTCAGAAATACCTTTTCTCCATCTGTTCTGACCCCGTGGCGTTTAAAGATCTCTACCGCTTCAGGCGCCTTGAAAGACACGCCCGTGTTGCCCAGGATCTGCATGCAGGCATCGTGGATGGTCTGAATTTCTTTTCCCGTGAGGGGTTGTAATCTATTTTTCATGACTGGCTGTCTCCTTCTTGTCTGCCGGTTGTTCAACTGACAATTTGCATGAGCAATTGACGTGCCAATACAATTTTTTTAAAAAAATGCTTTTATTTCACAAAGTTAATTTGAATCTGTCGGCCTGCTTCGGTGACAGAGCCGACCTGAGATTGATAAAATCCTTAAAAGTTTGAATGAAAAATTGAGAAAATTATCACATCTTGAATCCGCCTTTTCAGTGGTGCGATGGAAATATCCTGTGATAAAGGAGCGTTTCATTCATTTAAAACACTACCGGTTTGTGGTATGGATCTTGGAAGACCAGTGTCAATGAATTGACCGTCAGGAGCGCCGCATGAACAACAGACAACCCATATGTCGTTTTTTTGCCGTCACAGGATTGATTGTTTTTTCAATCCTGTGCTTGACCTGTTTCTGTGAAAAACCCTGTCTTTCTGCGGCAGTGCCTCAGCTGACCCCGGAGGAGCAGTCCTGGCTCACCCGTCATGACGGCCGTATCCGGCTGGCCCATACACCGGACTGGCCCCCCATGGATTTTCTGGATGAAAACGGCAATCCGACCGGAATGGCGGCGGATTATGTCCGAATGATTGAAAAAAAACTGAATTTCAACTTCAGGGTGGTGCCGGTCACATCCTGGAGTGAGATGCTGACACGCGCCAGGGAAGGCACCATCGATGTGATCAGTGCCGGACAGGAAACCGAGGATCGGAAAGAGTTCATGACCTGGTCCACGCCGTTTCTAAATCTGAAAACCACCATTATTGTCCGAAAAGAAAACACCATGAAGCTCTCACTGGATCAGATGCGGGGAATGAGAATCGGAGTGGCCCGGCAGTATGCTGTGGGAGAATTCATCCGGCAACAGTATCCATACCTGACCATGGTGGATGTACCCAACCCCCTGGAGGGCATTCGAATGGTATCCTTCGGGGAACTGGATGCCATGATTACCGAAGTCCCCAATGCCCTGTACATCATTGAAACCGAAAAAATCACCAACCTGCGCCTGGCCGGGGACACCGGGTTTGAATTGAAACACGGCATGGGAATCCGCAACGACTGGCCCGTCTTCAGCCGCATCATTGAAAAAACCCTGGCCGCCATTACTGAAGAGGAACACCAGCAGATATACCGGCGCTGGGTGAAACTGCATACCCAGAGCGTTTTCCAGACCCGGACATTCTGGTATTCGGTGCTGGGAACGGCTGCGGTGGTCCTGCTGATCATGGGAACCGTGGTCACCTGGAATATCCAGCTCAAGCGCCAGGTGAATCAGCGCACGGAGGCGCTTCGGCGCAATGAAATCGGACTGGAGGCCCTGCTGGCGCTCAATGAGCAGCCCCACGGTTCCATCCAGGATATCGTCGAATTTGCCTTCCGGCAGATGCTGGAACTGACCCAAAGCCGCTTTGGATACCTGTCATTCCGGAACCAGGACGGGATCACCCATGTGCTGGATTCCTCAAACCCTGAAAACGAAAAACAGTTTTATACCCTTGAAAAAAGCAAGGGCTTTACAGCGGCCACCAAAGGGTTATGGGGGGATGCGGTCCGACTGGGCAGACCGGTCATCTCCAATGACTATGCGGCGTCCAATCCGGACCGCCGGGGTCTGCCTGAAGGCTGCAAACATATCACTCGGTATCTGAATGTGCCTATCTGCAAGGACAATGACATCGTGGTGGTGGCCGGCATGGGCAACAAATCCACGGACTATACCGCCTCTGACCTGCGGCAGCTCAGCCTGCTGGCCCATGGCATGTGGCGGATGATCCAGCGGAAAACAGCGGAACATGCCATGTTGAAAAGCGAGAAACGGTTCAATGATCTGGTGGAACACTCCCCCAACGCAATTGCCATTGTCCAGGAAAACCGGGTGGTATATAAAAACGCCAACCATGCCGCTTTAATCGGTGACCTGAACCTGCTGGATCCATCTGGAAATCAGAGATGCCATCCGGATGACCTGCCCAAAGTGCTTGCCTTTTTTGACCAGATCGTCAGAAATGCACTGACCCATTCCGAAGTGGCGTTCCGGTTCTACAAAGACCCGCCCGGCGATGGCCAGGGCCGCATGAAATGGGTATCCTGCATTGCCACACCCATTGACTACAATGACCGGGATGCCTTTCTGCTGATTTTCATTGACATGACCGAAGAAAAACGGCTGCACCACCTGCTGACCATACAGGATAAAATGGCATCGCTGGGGCAGGTATCTGCCGGCATTGCCCATGAAATCCGGAACCCCCTTTCAGGCATCAACATCCATTTGGATATCATCGAAAAATTTTTCCATGACCCGGACAAGACCGATAAAACCGTTTCTTCCATTCAGGCGCTCCGGTCCGCTTCCCGCAAAATTGAACTGGTGATCCGGCGGGTCATGAATTTTGCCAAACCCACGGAACCCCGGTTCGACCGGATACATATCAATGATCCGGTCAGAGAGGCGGTCAAACTGACCCGGGTGACATTGAACAAAAAAGGAATTGAGATCGTCGAAGACCTGGCAGATAACCTGCCGGACTGTTTTGCCGAACCCCACCTCATTGAGGAACTGTTACTGAACCTGATCAACAATGCCTCGGACGCCGTATCCGGGATCAAAAACAAAGGGGTGATAAAGGTGACATCCATCTGCCGGAACCACCGGATCCGCCTGACGGTTGAGGACAACGGCCCCGGCATTGACCAGAACCTTAAGCAAAAGATTTTCGATCCGTTTTTTACAACCAAAAAAAACAGCACAGGCATCGGTTTGAGCCTCTGCCACCGGATTGTCACCGATCACCGGGGAGAATTGACGGCCGGCGAATCGGAACTGGGCGGGGCCGCATTCACGATAGAGATTCCGGCCCAACCGGTTTGACCGGCCTGTACCAGGAGGAACCATGACAGACAGGACCCTGTTCATCGTGGATGATGAAAACACCATTCGGGAGGGAATCAAAGCGTTTTTCGAAGATGAGTACCGGATATTTGCGTATGATTCAGCTGAATCAGGGCTGGATGCCCTGCAGGTGCATCATCCGGATCTGGTACTTCTGGATATCGGCCTGCCGGGGATGAACTGCATAGAGGCTCTGAAGCAGATTCGGGCACGTTACCCTGATCTGCTGGTGGTCATGATTACCGCTTATGAAGATATCGCTTCAGTGATTGAATGCATGAAGCTGGGTGCCTATGATTACATTGTCAAACCCCTCCACATGGAGGGGCTGGGGGTGACCATTGCCAATGCCCTGGAAACCCTCCGGCTCAGAAAAGAGATCAAGTCTCTTCAGGAAACCCAGATCCGGGACCAGGCCCCGTTTTTTATCGGCGAAAGCCAGGTGATCCACGACATCATGGCCTATATCGAAAAGGTGGCCAAGAGTCCGGACACCCCTGTGCTGATCCAAGGGGAAACCGGAACCGGCAAGGAGCTGATGGCCAGTACGATTCATTACCGGAGCCCGAATTTTTCCGGCCCGCTTATATCTGTCAATTGCGCGGCCATCCCCGGTGAACTGATTGAAAGCGAACTGTTCGGATATGAAAAAGGGGCGTTCAGCGGTGCCGGCACGGCCGGTAAAAAAGGACTGATTGAAATGGCGGACAAAGGGACCCTGTTCCTGGATGAGGTCGGTGATCTGAGCCTGGATGCCCAGGCCAAACTGCTCAGGTTCATGGAGCAGGGAGAATTCTACAAAGTAGGGGGAACCACCAGGAAAAAAGTGTTCACCCGGGTCGTCTCCGCCACCAACAAAGATTTGGAAAAGATGGTGGAAACCGATCAGTTTCGAGAAGACCTTTACTATCGTATCAGTGTGGTCAAAATCCAGGTGCCGTCCCTGACTCAGCGGCCCGAAGATCTGAAATTGTTTGCGGATTATTTTCTGAAACTGTTCAATCAGAAATTCGACCGGAACCTGACAGGGATCAGTCCGTCCGCATGGGCGTTGATGGAAACCCATCCCTGGAAAGGCAATGTCAGGGAGATGAAAAACATGATGGAAAGGGGGGTTCTCACGGCGGAAGGACCTGACCTGACACCCGGGGACCTGGGACTGGATGACAGGGATTCCGGGGAAGCGGGAAAAAACCGGTCCCTGCTGCCATTAAAGCCGCTGACCCTGGAAGGGGTGGACTTGAACGCCATTCGCTCCCGCCTGGATGCCTTTTATTTCACCCAGGCCATGAAACTGGCCGACGGCAATGAAAGCAGGGCCGCACGGCTGCTCAACCTGAAACACCATGCCTTCCGGTATCAATACAAACAGTTTCTGGCGCAGCAGGAAAACACCTGAATTGACGAAAAACCTCAATCAACAGGGTCATTGGTCCCTTTATCATCAATCAGTTCGAGCAGAACCCCATTCACTTTCTTTGGATGGATAAAGGCAAACTCGCCGTCACGAAACGGCCTGGTCCCGCCGATGAACGGATATTCTTTTTCCTCCAGTTCAGCCATGGCCTGCCGGGTGTTGGCCACGTTCAAGCTGACCACCATCACCCCTTCGCCGTTTTTTTCAATGAATTTCGCCACCTTCCCGTCCGGGGTCAGCGATTCCATGAGCTCAAATCCCACCTCCCCGATCCAGTACCGGGCCACTTTGATCTTTTCCGGTTCATCGATGTAGGTGTCATCCGGCCCGATTTTTCCCAGGACCGGCTCCCAGACCTTTCGGGCCTGATCCAGATGTTTGACCGCAATGCTGATGTGATCGACCTTGTTGATTTTCAATTCATTCCTCCCGGCTAAACATGTCACCCGATATGCGGATTCAGGGTCCACTTGATGTACCAGCCGTTCTCGTCCCGGTCCAGGCATACAATGCCGGAATTCTGGAACCGGATGACGTGCAGGTCCGGGTTCCCGGCCGTCAGAAACGACACCAGCCGCTCCATATATGGCAGATGGCCCACGATCATCATGCCGGATTCCGGATCGATCCGGTTCCCCAGATCCGCGACATCGTCGATCGGACCGATGCCGTCCAGTTTCTCCAGGGGTGCATCCTTTTTCAACATCTCCCTGAAGATCTGTGCCGTCTGCTCGGCCCGGGCCTTGCCGCTGTGCCCGATGACGGATACCGGCACCTGGTACATCTTCGCCACATCGGCAATTTTCATGGTTTCCTGCCGGCCGGTGTCAGACAACCCTTTGGCCGGATCCTTTTCCTTTGGCAGACTTTTTCCGTGCTGCACCAGATACACCGCCATGAGAACCTCCCTTTTCGATTTTTGTTTCACTATCGATCTTACCGGGTTGCCGGAAGTTTGACAAGGATTGCCCGTCATGCAGGCAGAATTTAAAAAATGTTGAATCAATCCGGTTGATGGTACCAGGCTGTCTTTGTCTTGCAAGACACATTAATCATGCTACAATGTCTATCACATATGAACAAAGGAGGCAGAAGGTGAAACAGATCATTGACCACATCTGGCATGTGGGCGACAGCGGGTGTTCGGTCTATGCGGTAGACACCGGAAGCGATGAGGGGCTGGTGCTGATCGATGCCGGCATGGACCTGGACCTGATCAAAGGAATCGAGATCAGCGGCCGGGGATTTGACGATATCCGGCACTGTATCCTGACCCACTGCCACATCGATCATACAGCGGTCTGTGCCGGACTGGCAAAGCGTCTGCCCGAAATCCGGTTCTATGCCCATGCGCTGGATGCCGCCCCCATTGAAGAACCCGGCCATGACGGACGGACCGCCGCGGGCTGGTACGGCATCACCTATGAACCGGTGTCTTTGTATGAAAAATTTGATACCGACACAGTGCTGACGATTGGAAGCATGGACTTTCACTGTCTGCACATTCCCGGGCATACACCGGGCTCCATTGCCGTGATGGTGGAGGCGGCAGGCCGGAAAGTGCTGTTCGGTCAGGACCTGCACGGGCCTTTCAGTGATGATTTTCTGTCCAACCTGGCCGAGTACCGAAGCTCCATGGACCGGCTCCTGAAACTGGAGGCGGATATTCTGTGTGAGGGGCATTACGGTGTTTTTCAGCCCAAGGAGCGGGTGCGGCAGTTTATCGAGGAACACCGGGACCGGCAACTGGGTTGAATGTCAACTAGATAAAACACCCGGACACGTGACCGGATTCCTGCATACAGAAACATGATTATTTCCAATTGACTTTTTATGCATGATTGTTTATTTTTTTATGCATCAGGAGGTGTCGCATGAGAACCACGCTGGATTTACCCGAAGACTTGTTGAACGAAGCCATGCAGGTCACAAACATCAGGACAAAAACAAAAGTCATTACCGTGGCCCTGGAGGAACTGGTGCGGCGATCAAAAATCTGCGCATTGAAACAATACAAAGGCAAGGTGGATCTGGACATTGATCTGGGTGTCTTGAGAGATCGAAAATGAGGGTTTTGATCGATTCTTCGGTCTGGATCGATTATTTCAGGTCCGGACACCAGACCGATGAACTGGATCACCTGATTGACAGCAACCTGGTGGTTGTCAACGACCTGATTCTGACCGAGTTGATCCCTTTTCTCAGGCTTCAGAACCAGAACGCCCTGATTGACATCATCCATGACGTGGGAAAGCTGCCGATATCGATCGACTGGGAGCAGATCCGGGAATTTCAATTCACTTGTCTGAAAAACGGCATCAACGGAATCGGGATCCCGGATCTGATCATTGTCCAGAACGCCATTCAAACCAGCAGCATGATTTTCTCACTGGACAACCATTTCAAACAGATGCAGACATATCTGAATCTCACCCTGTACTGAGCCACAAAAACCGATCGGTTCAAGCAGGTCATAATCCAAGTCTCCGGACGGGGCCTGGTCAATGGCTACAGTTCTTTTCCCCTTCCAGGATGTCATACACGGCCGTGGTAAGTGTCTTTGTGTTTCCGGACTGGCTGAAATACAACACCAGTGATTTCATCCCGCGTTGTCAAACGGATGTATCGGCCCGGAGCCGGTCTGACTGCTCCGGCGAAAGATCAGGGGTAGCCATGCCGGCATCAAACAAACGCCCCACCATCC
>CALGAJ010000318.1 GCA_937951975.1 uncultured Desulfotignum sp. | reverse complement strand
TTGTAAAAAAAATTAAAACACATTAATTGACCATGCGGTCATGACCTTCCCATTCCTTTTCCCTGAGCTTGAACTTCTGGATTTTACCGGTGGCGGTTTTGGGAAGGGCCCCGAATTCAATGTGCTTGGGCGCCTTGAACCGGGCCAGTTTTTCCTTGCAGAACCGGATAATCTCCCCTGTATCGGGCGTGGTACCGTTATGGGGCACGATAAAGGCTTTGGGCACCTCTCCCCATTTTTCGTCGGGTACCGGGATCACCGCCACCTCAAGCACATCCGGGTGGGTATAGAGCACATTTTCAATTTCAACGGTGGAGATGTTTTCCCCGCCCGAGATGATGATGTCCTTTTTCCGGTCCATGATCTGGACATAGTTGTCCGGGTGCATCACGGCCAGGTCCCCGGAATGGAACCACCCGCCTTTAAAGGCTTCCGCCGTGGCCGCCTCATCCTTGTAATAGCCGAGCATCACATTGTTGCCCCGCATGACGATTTCCCCCATGGTGGCCCCGTCCCTGGGCACCGGTGCCATGGTGATGGGGTCCACCACATCCATATGCTCGGCAACAATATAGGGGACCCCCTGGCGGGCTTTGATCCCGGCCCGGACCGCGGGGTCCAGCTCATTCCATTTCTCCTGCCACTGGCAGACCGAATGGGGGCCGAACACTTCGGTGAGGCCGTAGGTCTGTGTGATATTGGCACCGATGCTTTCCATGTTCTGGATCACCGTTGGCGCCGGCGGGGCGCCGGCGGTCATGATTTCCAGGCCGTGGGAAAGCTGGATCTGATTCTCCTTGGCATAGACGCTCATGCCGATGAGTATGGTGGGGGCTGCGCAAAGATGGGTGATGCCTTCGGCTTCGATGATGTTGTAGATCTCGGCCGGCTCCACCTTTCTCAGGCAGACATGGGTAGCGCCCATGGCAGTGATGCCCCAGGTAAAACACCAGCCGTTGCAGTGGAACATCGGCAGGGTCCACAGATATTTGCTGTCCGCCCGAGTCTTGAATTCCAGCTGCTCGCCGATGGCATTGAGGTAGGCCCCGCGGTGATGGTACATGACCCCTTTGGGCCTGCCGGTGGTGCCGGATGTATAATTGATGGAAATCACATCCCGCTCGTCGGTGATGGTCAGACTTACGGGATCCGGGGGACTGTCCTCGAGCAGGCGTTCGTACTCCGGTCCGTTCAGGGGCATTGAATCGTCGATGTCGCAGATGTTCACGAAGGTGTCCACGGCCGTGAGTTCCGATGCGACAGTGGCCACCACCTTGCCGAATTCATTGTCCGCGAACACGGCCTTGGCATCACAATGATTGATGATATAGGCCATTTCACCGGCAGACAGCCGAATGTTGATGGAAACCAGGGCCGCCCCGAGCAGGGGCACGGCATAGTGGGCTTCGAGCATGGGCGGGATATTGGGGCAGACAAAGGCCACCTTGTCCCCTGCCCCGATGCCCCTGGCCTTAAGGGCGTTGGCCAGGCGAAACACCCGGTCCTGGAACGCCGTCCAGGTATAGGATGTGTCATTGTAAACCACTGCGGTTTTGTCCGGAAAGACCTCCACACTCCGGGCAAGAAAATTGGTGGGGCTGAGCAGATCGTAATTGACGGATTGGTCTGGCATGATTGAATCCTCCTTGTTAATGGATTATCCTAAGGTAAGATGAAACGCCTTGTAACCATTAACAATAATGACGTTTAAGATTCAATCGGTCAGGGGCCCATATTGCCATGGCCGCCGGTCTGAATCCGACTAGGCCCAAAACCTACAAAATCAGTTTTGAATCGAGGGGAGATGTCCTTGTTGGCCCGGCGTCTGCCCTATTTTTTCATCTCATGGACCCAGTGGACCGCGGCCTTCACCAGTTCGGTGTAATGCTTGAGGTTGAGTTTCTCTTTGATCTTTTCCCGGTGGGTGCCGATGGTTTTCATGCTGAGGTTGAGCCGGGAGGCGATCTCCTTGGAGTCCAGCCCCTCTCCCATGAGTCGGAACACCTCCAGTTCCCGGTTGGTCAGGGCATCCAGGCTGGCGCCGTAAGCCGGGGATCGTTTGGATATCATCCGGTTGAGCATCTTTTCCTTGACCCGGTCGCTGGCATAAATATTTCCAGAGAGCACCTGGCGAACGGCCGCCACCACCTGGGCGATGGCCCGCTGCTTCATCACATATCCCCTGGCCCCGGCCATCAGGGCACGTTCCGCATACATGGCATCGTCATACATGGACAACACCAGCATGGGCAGGTCCGGATATGCCCGGCTGATATCCTCCACCAGGTCGATGCCGTTGCTCTCGGCCAGGGAAATGTCCACGATCATCAAATCCGGCCGTTCATTTTGAACGATTTCCCGGGCTTTGTCCGCCGTATCCGGGCAGGCCGACACCACCAGGTCCGGCTCCCGGTTGATCAGTTCGCTCATGCCCAGACAGAATATGGGATGGTCGTCAACAATCACGATCCTGATTTTTTCAGACGGATCTGTCATCGCCCGGCCCCTCCTTTTCGTCCACGGGCAGACAGGCATGGACCTGGGTCCCGGTCTGCCCTGAATGAATAAACAGCTGGGCATCAATGATCTTTGCCCGGTACGCCATGATCTGCAGCCCGATGCCGGCGCCCCGCCCACTCTCGGGGATGCCCCGGCCGTCGTCGGTCACCTTCAAATGGACCAGGCCGCAGGGGCCTGGTTCCCGGGTCAGTGAAATGCTGATATCTTTGCCCTTTGAATGCTTGACCGCATTGTTCACCGCCTCCCGGGCGATATAATAAAGATGGGTGGCAAGGGTGTTGTCCGGGATATCCACATCCGGATCCATTTGGCAGGTTAAACGTATGCCGGGGTGGAAGGCGAACCGCTCCCGGATTTCCTCCAGGGCATTCTGAAATCCGTGGGCCACCAGGTGGACCGGGCATAGCCCCCGGGCCAGTTGCCGGGTCTTGTCCACGGCATCGGCCATGAGCTCCCCGATCTTCTGTGCAAGTTGGGCTGAGGCATCCCGGCGCTGGTCAAGGTCGTCCCTGAGGACCTCAGCCAGCCCGGCAATGCCGATGAGGTGGGGACAGAGGTCGTCGTGGAGTTCATGTCCGATGTTCATCCGCTCCCTGTCGCCGGCCTGCATCACCTGTTTTTCCAGCCGCCTGGACCGGGTGATGTCCCTTAGGATGATGATCGAACCTGCAAGGCCGCCCCGGCTGTCAAAGGCCGAAGCCCCTGAAATGCTCACCTCAACCAGCCGACCGTCCTTGGCATACCGACGGGTTTCCACATCAAAAATCCCGTCCCCGGAAATCACCTGGCGGATCATGATCCGGGTTTCCGGCCAGCAGGCCTCGGGCACAAAATGATCCATCTTTTGTCCGGCGCATTCTTCCAGGGTCCAGCCGAACACCCGGGTAAAGGCCGGATTGATATATATGACCCGGCCCGCCATGTCGTAGTTGACGATCGGGTCCGGCGCCGCTTCCATGAGCAGGTAATACCGCTCCTGGCTCTCTTTGCGGGCCTGTTCGGCAATCTGCCGAAGGATAAGAACTTGCTTTTTGCCAAAGAAAGTATCAAAAATCCCTTCAGTTAAAAATATTATTGCACCCCTGATACAAGCACAACATGTTGTGCTTGTATCAGGGGTGGTCAGTTTATGTCAAGACAAAAATCAAGATCAAAAAAAACAAGAAAGAAATATTTTGAAATTCCTGACAAAATTTTGAAAAATGTTCAGAATAAATTCAGAATAAATCGGATTTTGAGCATAACTCACCGTAATCCCTCAACCCAATTTCAAAAAAATCAATACCAGTGCTCAAATTCCGGAATCCGGGAGTCTGCCTCATCATAGCCTGAAGACCACGCGCAGACCAGATCAAGAATGTAATCGAAAACCTTCTGTGGCGGGTCATGGTTGTGGATGTCCCAAAGATTGAGATGGCGCAATATCTTTTCAATGACATCAAATTCTTCGATAAAGCTGATGATTTTCATTTCACCATGGCATTTGGGGCACACAAGCGGATCAACCTCATAAATTTTCTGGATCAGCCGTGCCCAGTTCTTCCGGGAATCTTTGGAGGACATATCATTCGGCATAACAGCAGGGATAGTTTCATCCGTGCCGGCCTGTTTCCTCATCCCGCGGGATTTGTTCGAATACCAACCATAGTACCTTACCGTCTGTTCATACCGCCCCGGAATATGAGTCGTCAGTCTGGCCAACCAGTCCAGTGCTGTAAAAACTTTCCGGGACTTCCCGTCTTTGGATGTGTAGACAACTTTGGCAATACCATCTGCTGAGTCTTCAACTGGAACATAGACCATTCTCTCCTGTGAAAAACAGGCCCGGATAATGTAACGGGCCAGGTTGCCAAGACCGAGCTTATCTGAAGGTGTTATTCTATCACCGATATAAACATGGAAACCACTATGGCGCCATGAAAGCATATTCTCAATGACGGCATCATTAATTTTTCCCTCCTTCTTGAGCATTTTCAGCACCTCATATTGGAAAATCTTTTCCAGATCCTCCAGTATAAAACCTGGTGCCGCCTTGAAACTGCCGTCATTAAGAAAACAGCCATCAGTGGTGATAGCATGCAGATGCGGATTGAAATTCAAAAAATCCCCGTAAGTTTGTACCGCGATACTGGCACCAGGTACGCCGGTTTCATCGGAAACGACAGATTTCAAGTATGTATTCATCACTTTCCAGGCACAGATCGACAATTTTGCCAGCAGTTTCCGGTCATAAAGAAAATATATCCGCAGTCGTTTGGGAATACTGAAAACCCACTGCCGATGAGGGACATCCTTTAAAACCTCCGTCAACAGCCATTCTCCATATTCAATCACCCGTTTCTGATGGCAAGACGGGCAGAATTGCCTGCGTTTGCAGGAAAATGCCAGCAAATACTCGTGTCCGCATTCTTCACAACGGACCCTGGCAAATCCTATATGGAGATCTCCACAGTCGAGATATTTGTAAATCACCGTCATGACGTAGGTGCGCCAGAATCCATACCGGGATGCGTACATGTCATCCCAGGCCCTTTCCAGCTCTTCAAAATGATTTTCGACACACTTGTAATATGCGCTTGCCTTAGGATTACGCTGTTGGTAAATATCAAAATGATGATTGTCAATTTGGGCCATTATTAAATCAATACAATTAATCTGTTATACGGCCGGCCAGAGTGATGGTCAGAATAATGCAGGATGAAAACAACAGCCATTTGTTTAAAAATTACAACATTTGTTGTATAAATTAAACAAAAAAAAGCATAAAAAAAGAAATGGAAAACTACCCACATCCCGATGCGGTTTGGGACCTGGTCTGTAACATCGTTTCGGCTGTCCATCGACCATGCCGGATTCGATGCGGCCGTCATTACCATTGCCGAACAGATTCCGGATCGCTTGGTGGAAGGTGTGACCAGGGCGTGGGCAATTCTAAGTTTGCCACCGCCCCGAATGCATACCGCACCCTCATCGAAGAGGTCCCCCATTTTGAAGGCTATGACCACGAGATGCCGG
>CALGAJ010000317.1 GCA_937951975.1 uncultured Desulfotignum sp. | reverse complement strand
ATAAAATGCGCCAGGGCGTTGAAGCCGCCGGGGGCCGGATCCTGGATGTTTTTTTTTGTGCCCATACCCCGGATGCCGGATGTGACTGCCGTAAACCAAAGCCGGGATTGATATACCAGGCAACGGCCCGGTATGACATTGACCTGTCCCGATCCCTGTTTGTGGGCGACAGTGTCAAAGATATTCAGGCGGCCCGGAACGCGGGGTGCGGCAAAGCCGTGCTGGTGGCCACGGGAAACGGCAAACAGGCGTTTCAGCAATTGGCCGACCAGGGCGAACCACCGGATTATTTTGCAGAAAATCTCATGGCGGCTGCCCACTGGATCACCCAGCAATCCGGGCATCCCGTCCCATGATCACCATCAAAGGGGTGCTGGCCCGCCTGACATACCAGAACCCGGACAACCAGTACACGGTGTGCCGGATCCAGGTGGAAAAGATTCAGGATCCCATCACCGTGGTGGGACACCTGGCCGGGGTGGCGGAAGGGGAAACCCTGACCCTGAAAGGCCAGTGGGCCTCCCATCCCAAATACGGGGATCAGTTCAAAGCGGAAACCTATGAAGTCACCCTGCCGGCCACAATCTCCGGTATCCGAAGATACCTGGGGTCCGGCATGATCAAGGGGATCAGCAGGTCCCTGGCTGACCGCATTGTGGACCGGTTCCAGGATCAGACCCTGGAGATCATCGAAAATCAGTCGGAAAAGCTGCGGGAGGTCACGGGTATCGGCAAAGGCAAACAGCAGATGATTGTCAAATCCTGGAACACCCACCATGCCGTGCGCCGTGTCATGCAGTTTCTCCAGGAAAACAACGTCAATGTGGCCCATGCCGGCCTGGTTCTCAAAACCTATGGGGCCGGTGCCATGACCATTCTGGAAACGGATCCGTTCCGCATTGCCATTGATATCCCGGTCATCGGGTTTGCCGCCGCCGACACCATCGCCCGGGCCAAGGGGGTGGAAAAAACCGACCCTGCCCGTCTGGCCGCCTGCCTGCTCTGCCAGCTGCTGGCCTTTGAATCGGACGGCCATGTCTATGCCCTGAAAGAGGAACTTTTTTCTGCCTGCGCCCGCCTGGCAGGGGTGGATGCAGACCGGTTTGCCCCGGTCCTGGAAACCCTTGCCGGCAGCAAAGAGATCCGGATCTGGGAGGACCGCATCTATCTGACCCGCCTGTATGCAGCGGAAAAAGGCATTGCCGACCGGATCAATGCCCTGTTATCCATGCCGGTGCCGGAACCGCAGATCAGTCAGGAGGAAATTCTGGACCAGGTGCTGTCCGGCATGGCTGTGAAATTGTCCGATGAGCAGTTGGAGGTGGTGTGCCAGATGATGACCCGGAAAATATCCGTGATCACGGGGGGGCCGGGTACGGGCAAGACCACCCTGGTGCGGGCGTTGTGCCAGGTGTTCAAACAGCTTCGTCTCACTGTGGTTTTGGCAGCCCCCACGGGCCGGGCCGCCCGGCGCCTTTCCGAAACCACAGGCAAGAAAGCGTTTACCCTGCACAAGCTGCTGGGATTTGATACGGATCAGGGCACGGTGGAACATAATTACACCAATCCCTTGAACCTGGATGTGATGGTGGTGGATGAGGCCAGCATGGTGGATACCCTTTTGATGTATCATTTGCTCCAGGCCATGCCCGCAGGTGCCAGTCTCATTCTGGTGGGAGACACGTTTCAACTGCCGTCTGTGGGACCGGGCAATGTGCTGTCCGATATCATGGCCTCCGGCCGGATCCAGGTGTTTGCGTTGACCAGAATTTTCCGCCAGGCCCAGAAAAGCCCCATCGTTCGCCATGCCCACGATATCCGGAACGGGCAAATGCCTGATTTCAAAGCCAGGGAAGAACAGGGGCTGTCCGAGTTTTATTTTATTGAAAACCAGCACAGTGACAAAGTGGTGGCCACCATTCTGGAGCTGTGCGCCAACCGGATTCCCAGGACCTTTCCCCATATCACCGATTTTCAGGTCTTAACCCCCATGCACCGGGGCGAGGCCGGCACCATCAACCTCAACCAGCAGCTCCAGGCCGTGCTCAATCCGGGCAAAGGCGGGATCGACAGCCATGGCATCACGTTCCGGTCCGGGGACAAGGTCATGCATCTGAAAAACAATTATGAGAAAGAGGTGTTCAACGGCGATATCGGCCAGGTCACTGACGTATCAAAGGCGGACGGGACCCTGGTGGTGGACTATGACGGCCGCAGCGTGACCTATGACCTGCTGGATCTGGACG
>CALGAJ010000316.1 GCA_937951975.1 uncultured Desulfotignum sp. | reverse complement strand
GCCGGCACAAGGATGCGGCGGCCCTGGAGAATCAGGATATTACAGGTATTGGTTTCAGACACCGTCTGATCGGAATTCAGGATCAGGGCCTCATCTGCCCCGTTTTCTCCGGCATATTGACCGGCCTGGTCATAAAACAGGTAGTTCAGGGTTTTGTGACCGGCCAGAAACGTATGTCTGGGATAAGGGTAGGTTACCAGATCCAGACCGGTTTTTCCCAGAACCGACAGACGATGCCGGTAGGGCCGGACAAATGCCGCTGAAAATCCGGGAAAGGCCAGAACAATCTTTAATGCGGCGTCCCGGTCATCAAGATGATTCTCCGTGATCAGATAGGCCGTCACCCGGTCCCAGGTAATATCCGGGGCAGATGTTTTAAACAAGGTTTTCCAGGAATGATTCATGCGCTGAATATGCGCGGCAAGCCGCACCGGACGCCCCCGGGTCACCCGGATGGTTTCAAACACCCCGGCCCCGTATTGAAATCCCGGAATGGATGCCGGCACCATCACCTGATCCTGATCCATCAGCCTGCCGTTGACCCAGGCTTTTGGACCGGGTGCCTGCCGGGTCCGGTCTTTCCGGGTCAAGATGTTCATGACTGTTTTCCCTTTGTCCAGGGTTTCCTGGAACTCTTTTTCCGGATCTGAATCATAGACAATGCCGCCGCCCACGGAAAAAAACAGCCGGTGATCGTGGATGACAGCGGTCCGGATGGCAATGGACAGATCCATGGTGTCATGAAAACTGATATATCCGATGGATCCGGTATAGACATGGCGTTTCACCGGCTCCAGTTCATCGATGATCTCCATGGCCCGGATCTTGGGACATCCGGTGATGGAACCGCCCGGAAACGATGCTTTCAAAAGGTCCACGCCTGTGTGACCGGGTGCAAGTTCCCCCTGGACCACGGACACCAGGTGAAATACATTATCATACGGTTCCAGGCGTTTGTGCTCCGTCACCTTGACTGAATCCGGCACCGTGACCCGGGACAGGTCATTGCGCATGAGATCCACGATCATGGTGAGTTCCGCGTCATCCTTGAGACTGGCGGACAAAGCGGCACTGTTTTCCCTGTCCTGTTTTTCGGTCACTCCCCGGGCAATGGTTCCCTTGATGGGCCGGGTTTCCACCACAGATCCCTGCTGGAGTAAAAACCGTTCCGGTGAGGTGGAAACGATCTGATGATCCCCGGCCTGAACAAAGGAAAAAAACGGGGCGGGATTGCGCTGAAACAAGGAAAGGAACAAGGCATACGGGTCTCCGGAAAATTTTGTTTCAAAGCGCTGGGCCAGATTGGCCTGGTAAATATCGCCGGCCCGCAGGTATTGAATGATTTTTGCCACCGCTTTCAGATACTGTTTTTTTTCAATCCCGGACACCCATCCTTCGGCATCCATGTCAAATGTGCCGGAGTGCGCGTCAGGCCCGGGCCGGGCCAGCAGATACTGTTTGACCTGCGCGATGGACATCCGGGAGGCGGCACTGTCTTTTGCATCTTTTGGCACGGATACGGATACGGTGGTTTTTCCGGATTTCCGATCCTGGACCAGGATGATGGACGGCGCAACCAGATACATGTCCGGCAGACCGGTATCCATGCAGGTGCGGGGGAGATCTTCGATCACATCCTTGAGATCATAGGCCAGATACCCCATGAACCCGGCAGACAAAGGCAATGCGTCTGACGCATTCCGGTTGAAATGATATCGTTCCAGCAGTAATTTCAGGCAGACAAACGGATCATCTTCAATCACCCGGTCAATGCCCCGGCACTGGATTTCCAGGTGCCCGTGAATCATTTTGATTTGAAGCCAGGGATCAATGCCCAGGAAATGATACCGGGAACAGTCCAGGTCGGTTCCGGACAGCAGAACCACGGTCCCCGGCCGGTGGCTGAACCGGGCGGCAAACTGTTCAAAAGGGGCCGGCAGGTCAATGGATTCCCGGTGAACCGTCACCCCTTCAGGCAGTTGTGTCACCCATGAATTCATCGCAAAAAAGGATTCATGCGTTTTTCATCGGCAATGGTGGTTTCCGGACCGTGTCCGGTATACACAACGGTATCATCGGGAAGAACCAGCAGTTTTTGTTTGATACTGGCAATCAGGGTGTCATAGTCGCCCCCGGGCAGATCGGTCCGGCCGATGGATCCGGCGAACAGAGTGTCCCCGGCAAACAGGTGCCCGGGCGTGTACAAAGCGATGCCGCCCCTGGAATGTCCCGGTGTATGGATGACCGTCAATGTGATATTACCGAAGCGCACCGTGTCTTTGTCTTGAAGCAGCCGGTCCGGTTCCGGTGAATTTTCCGCTGACAATCCAAACGAGGCTGCGGACCGGGACAGCTCGGACAGCATGGGCATATCATCCGGGTGAATGGCCAGGTCAGCGCCGGTGACCTCTTTCATGCGCCGGTTGGCCCCCACATGATCAAAATGACCGTGGGTATTGATCAGATACTTGACCGTCAGTTTTTCCTTGGCCAGTATCATGAGAATCCGGTCGGCATCGTCTCCCGGATCGATGACCACGGCTTCCCGGGTATCTTCACACCCCAGAATAAAGCAGTTGGCCATGATCGGTCCGACTTCAAGTTTTTTAATTATCAAAACACCCTCCTTGTCTGGTTGTTTCATTAATCCGGCGTTTCTTTGTCTGTGCCGTCATAATATGATTTGATACGCATCATCGGCCGATGGACACCCGTATCCGGTCCAGAATCCCGTTCACGAACGGCCCGGATTCCCTTGTACTGTATTTTTTGGCGATATCCACGGCTTCGTTGATAGTGACGGACGGGGGGATATCCTGTCTTTCCAGCAGTTCAAACGCGGCAATACGCATGATGTTGCGGTCCACCACCGGCATTCTGGATACTTTCCAGTTTTTGGAATAGGTCTCCAGCATGGGATCGATTTTATCCATGGCGCCTGTCACGCCCTGGACCAGATCCATGAAAAACGGCCGGACAGTCGGGGTTAGGGCCGCCTCATTTTCCAGGCAGAACGCCGCCACATCCGCGGCAACATCTTTGGAAGAATTCATATCCAGGAAAAACAGGGCCTGAAGCGCCAGTTCTCTGGACTGCCTGCGATCTCCCATGGATCATCGGTCCTTTCCGAGGATCTCTCCCAGATTGGCCATTTCAATGGCCCCCATGGCCGTATCAAACCCTTTGTTTCCGGACTTGGTGCCGGCCCGTTCAATGGCCTGTTCAATGGTTTCCGTGGTCAGTATCCCGAACATGACGGGCACACCGGTTTCCAGGCTGACACTGGCAATGCCCTTGGATACTTCAGCGCACACATAATCATAATGGGATGTGGCCCCCCGGATCACCGCGCCCAGGCAGATAACGGCATCATATTTTCTGGTGGCTGCCATTTTCTGGGCCGCCAGGGGAATTTCAAACGCCCCGGGCACCTTGACAATGACAATGTCCTGATCCTGGGCACCACTTCGGATCAATGCATCCAGAGCGCCCTCCACCAGTTTGCCTGTGATGAAATCATTGAACCGGGACACAATGATCCCGAACGTCTTTCCCCGGGCGGAAAGTTTTGCATCTATAATCTGTGGCATGGTTGTTTATCCCTTTTTATTGTCTAAATGTTTCAGCAATATTTATCCATATGCAGCATATGCCCCATCTTGGCCTGCTTGCATTTGAGATACCCCTGATTGTAACAGTTGGGCGGCACTTCAATGGGGACCTGTTCCACCACGGACAGACCGTACCCTTCCAGCCCCACCATTTTTTTGGGATTATTGGTCAGAAGCCGCATCTTTTTCACCCCTAAATCCACCAGCATCTGGGCCCCGACCCCGTAATCCCGCATATCCGCCGCAAACCCCAGTTTTTCATTGGCTTCCACGGTATCCATGCCCTGGCGCTGGTATTCATAGGCTTTGAGTTTGTTGACCAGACCGATCCCCCGGCCTTCCTGACGCAGATACAGCAGCACACCGCTGCCCTCCTCCGCCATCATGGCCATGGCCCGATGCAGCTGGTCCTGGCAGTCGCACCGGAGCGAGGAAAAAATATCCCCGGTCATGCATTCGGAATGCACCCGCACCAGAACGGCTTTTTCCGGATCGATCTCTCCTTTGACCAGGGCAATGTGGGTCAGGTTGTCCAGGTCATTTTCATAGGCGATGATTTTGAATTCCCCGCCCACACGCGTGGGAATCATGGTCTGGGCCGCGCGTTTGACAAAACTTTCGTTTTTGAGGCGGTATTTCACCAGATCCGCCACCGTACAGATACCGATGCCGTGTTCTCTGGCAAACTGTTCCAGAGACGGCATCCGGGCCATGGTGCCGTCTTCATCCATGATCTCACAGATCACGCCGGCCGGTTTGAGCCCGGCCAGCCGGGCCAGGTCCACGGACCCCTCGGTCTGGCCCACCCGGACCATCACCCCGCCGTCCCTGGCCCGCAGCGGAAAGATATGCCCGGGCCGGGCAATATCATCGGGCGTGGTATCATCGGCCACCGCCGTCAGAATTGTGGTGGCCCGGTCGGCAGCGGAAATCCCGGTGGTGACCCCTTTTTTGGCTTCAATGGACACCGTGAATCCCGTCTCGAACTGAGAGGTGTTGTTCTCCACCATCATGGGGAGATCCAGCCGGTCGGCAATGCTGGAATCCAAAGACAGGCAGATGAGCCCTCTCCCGTATTTGGCCATGAAATTGATGGCTTCCGGCGTGACCGCCTCGGCAGCCATGGTCAGGTCCCCTTCGTTTTCCCGGTCTTCATCATCCACAAGAATCACCATCTTGCCATTCTTTATATCATCAATTGCCTGTTCAATCGTTAAATGCGGCATTTTTTCTGTCCTGTTCTCAATTTAAGTTATAAAAATCCATTTTGGGCCAGCAGCGACATGCTGATATCGGTATGTTTCGTTTCCGGAGCGCCGGTGTGGGTCCGGGTTAAAAATTTTCTCACATATTTTCCAATCATGTCGGTTTCGATATTGACAAAATCCCCGGTCTGCTTGAATCCGATGGTGGTGAGTTTTGCCGTATGGGGGATGATGCTGATGGAAAAATCCGTGTCCGTGCACTGGTTGATGGTCAGGCTGATACCGTCCACGGCCACGGATCCTTTTTCAATCATCTGCCCGGCCAGATGCGCATCCACGGCAATGGTCAGAAGGATGGCATTGCTTTGGTTTTCAATGCGGGTGATCACCCCGGTACCATCGATGTGTCCGGACACCAGATGACCATCCACACGGGCCGACAGCTGCATGGCCCGTTCCACATTGACCCGCATGCCCGGGGCCGCGTTTTTGAATGTGGTTCTGGTCACGGTTTCCGGGGCCATGTCCACGGAAAAGGCGTGTTTTTCAAGGTGTACGGCTGTCAGGCAGGCCCCGTTCACGGCAATGGAATCGCCGATGCGGGTGTCACTCAGATCCAGGCCGCACCGGATCTGCAATTTCTTTCCCTCGCCCTGGGGAATAACCCGGTGAATGGTTCCCAGACTTTCAATGATACCGGTGAACACGCTGTTTCTCTCCCAAATCTATCTTTCTTTTACGTTGCCTGTTGACTGGATATACCCCTGCACCAGAATATCCGTATCCACCCGGGTCACGGTCATGCGCGCCAGGGAAAAGGCATCCGCCAGTTTTTCCACCCCTTTGCCCGCAAACACGGCTTTGCCGTCGCTTCCCCCCAAAAGCTTCGGGGATACAAAATATACCAGTTTATTGACAATCCCTTCCGCCAGGGCATTGGCCGCAACCGTTCCGCCCCCTTCTATGAGCAGACTGGTGACAGACATCTCTCCCAACGTAACCATGAGTTCCCGCAAATCAAGGCGATTGTTTTTCAGGCCGATCTCCAGAATCCGGACATTGTGTTTTAAAAGGCGGTCTTTTTTGTCCGCCGGCACATCCGGTCCGGTGACGACAATGGTGGGGGCGGCAGATTCCTGTTGGATCACTTTGGCATGTTCGGAAATGGTCAAACGGGTATCCAGAATGATCCGGACCGGATCCCGGGTCTGTCTGCCGGAAATCCGGCAGGTCAGAGAGGGATTGTCTGCATGCAGGGTGCCGGAACCCACCAGAATGGCATCCACCCGGCCTCTGATCTCATGGCCGAAGGCCCGGGCCGCCTCACCGGTGATCCACCGGGATTCGCCCGTGGATGTGGCAATGCGGCCGTCCAGGGTGGCGGCGCACTTGAGCGTGACAAACGGGGTGCGATGCCGGACAAACCAGAGAAAATCCTCGATCAATGTTTCCGCCTGGTCCCGGAGCAGCCCGCAGGACACCTCGATACCGTTTTGGCGCAGGAAATCAAGTCCTCCGGCAGCCTTTGGATTGGGGTCCGGGCAGGCCGCCGTCACCCGCCGGATGCCGGCGGCCAGTATTTTATGGGTGCAGGGCGGGGTCTTGCCGAAATGGTTGCACGGCTCCAGGGTCACGAACAGGTCCGCGCCTTTTGCCGCATCTTTCGCATCGTCAATGGCCATCACTTCCGCATGAGCAGCGCCAAATGCCCGGTGCCAGCCCTGCCCCACCACTTCCCCGTTTTTGACCACCACCGCGCCCACGCACGGGTTGGGGGATGTGAAGCCTTTGCCCCTGGCAGCCAGGGCCAGGGCCAGATGCATGTACGTCTTATCCGTCATCCGATGTTTCCGAAATCCGGTCCAGGGCATGGCTGTCGTCGGGCCGCAGACCTTTGAGTTCCTGGATAAAATCAGTGATATCCTTGAATTCCCGGTACACGGATGCAAACCTCACATAGGCCACATCATCCACCTGTTTCAGGGCCTGGATGATTTTTTCGCCCACCACTTTGGATGATACTTCCCGTTCATTGATCTCCCGCAGATCCCGCTCGATGGCGTCCACCAGGGTTTCAATCAGATCCATGCTGATGGCTCTTTTTTCACAGGCTTTTTTAATGCCTTTGAGCACTTTTTCCCGGTCATACTCTTCCCGGCGGTTGTCTTTTTTGACGATCATGACCGGGACCTGCTCCACCCGCTCATAGGTGGTGAACCGCTGGGAACAGGACTGACACTCCCTCCGGCGCCGGACTTCCATCTCGATCTTGCCGGGCCTGGAATCCACCACCCGGGTATTGGAAGCTTTGCAAAAAGGGCATTTCATGGCACAACCGTCCTCACATCTTTGTCAGTGTCACGCCGGCTCTGTCAAACATGTCCAAAGCCAGGGGATCATCATATCCATCCCGGAAATAGATCTCCTGAATGCCGGCGTTGATGAGCATTTTGGCACAGATGGAACAGGGCTGATGGGTACAGTACAAAGAAGCTCCTGCCACGGCCACGCCGTGATATGCCGCCTGGATGATCACATTCTGTTCCGCATGCACGCCTCTGCACAGTTCATGCTTGACCCCGGACGGCACATTGAGCTGCCTGCGCAGACACCCGGTTTCCCCGCAGTGGGGGATTCCGGCCGGTGCCCCGTTGTATCCGGAGCACAGAATCCGCCGGTCCTTCACCAGCACGGCCCCGACTTTTCTGCGGATACAGGTGGCCCGTCCGGACACCAGATCTGCAATGCCCATAAAATAGTCATTCCAGGAAGGCCGGTCCAGCATATCGCCGGTCATCGGTCTTCTCCCGGATATAACGGATACTGGCGGCACAGGTCTTTGACCCGGGAAGCCACCCGGTCCACAGCGGCGGCATCATCGAGCACATCACAGATAAACCGGGCGATGTGTTGAACCGTATCCGGCTTCATTCCTCTGGAAGTGATCAACGGCACACCGATGCGGATCCCGCTGGTGACGAACGGCCCTTTTTTATCATTGGGCACCGTGTTTTTATTCACGGTGATACCGGCCCGGCCCAAACGGATTTCCGCTTCCTTGCCGGTCAGGGGCTTGTCTGTGAGATCCATCAATACCATATGATTGTCCGTACCGTTGGATACCAGTTTATATCCCCGGTTCATGAGGGCATCCGCCAGCACGGAGGCATTTTCCACCACCTGCTGCTGGTATCGGGCGAAATCAGGCTGAAGCGCCTCGTTGAACGCCACGGCCTTGGCGGCGATCACATGCATGAGCGGCCCGCCCTGAATGCCGGGAAAGATCTGGGCGTTGATTTTTGAGGCCAGATCCTCGGATCCCAGAATCAGCCCGCCCCGGGGACCTCTCAAGGTCTTGTGGGTGGTGGAGGTGATCACATCCGCATATCCCACGGGCGTGGGATGAACCCCGCCGGCCACAAGGCCTGCAATATGGGCCATGTCCACCATGAACAGGGCATGAACCGATGCGGCGATGTCGGCAAACGCCTGGAAATCGATGATCCGGGGATAGGCACTGGCACCGGCGACAATCATCCGGGGTCTGAATGATCGGGCCAGATCCGCCACCTGGTCCATGTCAATGACCTGGGTGTCAGGGGTCAGTCCGTAATGGGCGAATTCAAACAGCCGGCCGGAAAAGCTGGCTGCAGCGCCATGGGTCAGATGCCCGCCATGGGACAGATCCATGGCCAGGATCCGGTCCCCGGGATTCAACAGGGCAAAATACACCGCCATGTTGGCCTGGGACCCGGAATGGGCCTGCACATTGGCATAGGGCGCGTGGAACAGTTTTTTGGCCCGGGCAATGGCCAGGTCTTCGGCCTGGTCCACAAAATCACACCCCCCGTAATAGCGACGGGCCGGATAGCCTTCGGCATACTTGTTGGTGAGCACGGATCCCTGGGCCGCCAGCACGGAACGGCTGACCGTATTTTCCGACGCAATCAGGTTCAACCCCTGTTCCTGGCGGGTTGTTTCTTTTTCAATTATCGCAGCAATCTGCGGATCATTGGTTACACGATCTGCCATTGACTTTTCCTTGTTATACAGGCCGGCAAGACCTGTTCAGGCGCTTGTCTCATACAGGCAGGCCTTGTCCGCCGATCATCTCAGCAATCCATGGATTGAATCCGTTCCAGATGCCTGCCTTGTTCAAATCGGGTTTCCAGAAACGTTTTCACCAGCTCAAAGGCCAGCACATCCCCGATGAGTCTCCCCCCCAGAGCCAGCACATTGGCATTGTTGTGCTGCCGGCTGAGCCGGGCGGAAAGCAGATCCGCGCACAATGCCGCACGCACGCCCTTGAACCGGTTGGCTGCCATGGACATGCCGATGCCGGAACCGCACACCAGGATCCCTTTTGAAAACCGGGCCTCAGACACGGCAAGCGCCACTTTTTTGGCATATGTCACGTAATTGACCGATGTTTCATTGAAAGGCCCGGCATCTTCAACTGTGTATCCTTCAGAAATCAGGCGGGTGCGGATTTTTTCCTTCAGTTCAAACCCGGCATGATCACTGCCGATGATAATGGATGAACTCATATAAAAGATTCCTTGAAACCCTCAGGATTTGGATTTGATGAAATCAATGGCATCCTGAACCGTGACCAGTTTTTCTGCGGCGTCATCATCGATTTCAATTTCAAAAATCTCTTCCATGGACATGATCAACTCAACGATGGTCAATGAATCCGCCCCTAAATCATCGATCAGGGATGCTTCCGGCACCACGTCTTCAATATCGATGTCCGGAATTTTTTCTGCGATCACTTTTCGTACTTTGGTTTCGATGGTCATGGGAAAACCGTTCCTTGAAAATAATTATGTAACTTCCGATACCATGCCAACCGGTTATTCATCCGCCGTCATTTTGATGTTTCTGTCCCTGTACGCCCCGCATTCCGGGCAGGCCGTATGGGGAAGCTTGGGTTCCTGGCACTCGGGACAGGTGGTCACGGTCGGGGCCTGGGTTTTGTAATGGGTCCGTCTTTTTCTGCCCCTGGATTTGGAGCTTTTCTGCTTGGGTACTGCCATGGGTATGTCTCCTAAAAACTATCGGTTCAGTCCAAATAATCTGCGGGTTATATACATTATCTGCAATAAAACAAACTTAATTACCGCAATTTATGGATTGTGTCAAGTTCTAAACCGCCCCGGCTTTCACGGGCACCCGATGAAAAAGGTTGCCTGCGGGCCTGTTTTATGATACCTAAAGGCGCGATTTTACAGATGGTTTATATGCAAGGAGAGACTATGAAACCCGTTGTCACCCGTTTTCCCCCTTCCCCCACCGGCTTTCTGCACATCGGCGGTGCCCGGACCGCGCTGTTCAACTGGCTGTATGCCAGAAACACCCGTGGGAAATTTATCCTGCGCATTGAAGATACGGATGTTGACCGGTCCACCCGGGAATCCGTGGATGCCATTTTAACGGCACTGGAATGGCTGGGAATCGACTGGGACGAAGGCCCGTATTTTCAGACCCAACGAAAAGAGATTCACGACCAATATATTGACCGGCTGGTGGCATCCGGTCATGCCTATTATTGCTCGTGCACCCCGGAAGAGGTCAATGCCATGCGGGAACAAGCCCGGGCCAAGGGACTCAAGCCCATGTACAACGGCCGATGCCGGGAACGGGGCCTGTCCAAAGCACCCGGCACCGTGGTCCGCCTCAAGACCCCGGACACCGGCGTGACCGTGGTGAACGATATTGTCAAGGGTGACACGGCGTTTCAGAACGCGGAAATGGATGATTTCATCATCCGCCGCAGTGACGGATCACCCATGTACAATCTCGCCGTGGTGGTGGATGATCTGACCATGGGCATCAACACGATTATCCGGGGAGATGATCATCTGATCAACACCCCCAAGCAGATTCTCATCTATCAGGCCCTGGGCGCCGACCTGCC